>JBGSYU010000446.1:0-2400 GCA_041750715.1 Lacipirellula sp. | reverse complement strand
CCCGGAGCAGCTCGCGGAGCTCCGCGCCGCGATGCCGCATGTGTGGCTGCTGGTCCCCGGCTTCGGCAGCCAGGGGGGCGCCGCCCAGGACGTGGCCGGCGCGTTCGATGGCCAGGGGCTGGGGGCCGTCATCAACAATAGCCGCAACATCAACTTCGCCCACGCCCGAAAAGACTACGCGGGCCGGTTCACCGAGCAGCAGTGGCAACGGGCCGTGGAAGCCGCCACGCTGGAGATGATCGACCAGCTCGCTCATTTAGCCCCCGGTCAGTGACCGGGGGCTAAATGCCGGGGCGAAGGCGTTTTTTGGGGCTTTTCGCGGCAAAAAAGGCTTGCTTTCGCCGTCCAGGGCGATCTACAATCGCGTCCGTGTAGTTTCTAGCTCGTTCACGAGGAGCCTTCGCGCCTAGCGCGAGCCTTTTGCTAATGACTGACGCGGTCCGTTGTCTGTTCGGTTGTTGTGACTGAATCAACGTGAGTAACCTGCCTCAATCAGCAAAGGGTTTGCCATGCTTCCTCGATTTCATCGAGCGATGCGCCTCGTTCTGGCGCTGTCCGCTAGTTTCGTCTCCACACACCTCTTCGCCCAAAGCGGGATCATCGCCTACGGCGTCACCGCCAACGGCTCGCTCTTTCGCTTCGATCCCGACGTCCCTGCCGTCGCGGTGACCATTGGCAACCTCAGCGGCGGGGTCATCCCCGAGGCGATCGACTTTCGCCCCACCACGATCGCCGGCGATCCGAACCAACAGCTCTATGCGATCGACATCGGGCCCGTCACTACGCAGCTCTACACGGTCAACACGTCGACTGCGGTCGTGACGGCCGTCGGCGCCGGCGGATTCCCAACGACGGTGCCCGGCGTCGGGGGATACGACCTTAGCGGAAATCAGCGTTACGGTTTCGACTTCAACCCGACGACCCTACAGGGCGACGGCAGCATCCGCATTCGGCTCACCAGCACCAACGGAACGAACTTGCGGCTGAACTCTGATACCGGCGTCGTGGCAAACGTCGATACGCCGTTGCTGTACGGCGTCGGCGATGCGCCGTTCGTCGACGCCTCGGCTTACACTAACAGCAACCGAGCGACCATCGGCGGCACGACGACCTTGTTCGCGATGGATTCGCGGAGCGACCAGACGTCGACTCAAAACCCGGCGAACGCCGGCACGCTGAACCCGCTCGGCGCCTTCGGCGTTGGTATCGACGCCAACGCCGGCATCGCGTTTGACATTTGGACGGCGCCGGGCGACGTGAATCCTGGCATCGCCAACGACCGCGGGCTTGCCGCGCTTACGCGTTCTGCGACCAATGGCGGCTCCTACCTGCTGTACGACGTCAACTTGTCGAACGGCAGCATCGGCAACGGTCGGCTGATCGGCGGCGGACTCGACTTCACCGGCGGTCTAGCGCTGACCTACAACCCCATCCCCGAACCCGCCACGCTGGCGATGGGCCTGCTCGCCGCTACGCTCGCCGCGGCGTTCAAACATCGACAGAAAAGATAAGACAACCGCAAAGGCACGAAGACACTCAGAAAGAAAAGACTTGGGAACACTAATCGTCGCTAATCTACACTAATGAACTAAATTAGTGAAGATTAGCGACGATTAGTGTTCTCTCTTTTTGTATTCTTGGCGTCCTTCGTGCCTTTGTGGTTAGCCCTGTTTCTTCTTCCCCTCTTCCTCGCCCGTCTCCAGCACCGCGAGGAACGCCTTCTGCGGGATGTCGACCATGCCGATCGACTTCATTCGCTTCTTGCCCTCTTTTTGCTTCTCCCACAGCTTGCGCTTGCGCGAGATATCGCCGCCGTAGCACTTGGCCGTTACGTTCTTCCGCATCGCGGAGATCGTCTCGCGGGCGATAATGCGCGTGCCGATGGCCGCTTGCAGGGATATCTCGAACATGTGCCGCGGGATTTCCTGCCGGAGCTTCTTGATGATCGCCCGGCCGCGAACGTCCGCATCGGCCCGATCGCACACGACGCTGAGCGCGTCGATCCGGTCGCCCTTCACCAGGATGTCCATCCGCACGAGGTCGCCGGGGCGGTAGCCCAGCACCTCATAGTCCATCGTGCCGTAGCCGCGGGTGGTGCTTTTCAGCCGGTCGTGCATGTCGTAAATCACGTCGGCCAGCGCCAGGTCGTACACCAGCATCGCGCGGGTCGTCGACAAGTATTCGGTCCGCACATACGTGCCGCGGCGGTCGTTGCACAGTTTCATCACGCCGCCGATGTATTCGCTGGGCAGAATGAAGCTCACCCGCACGATCGGCTGGCGAAACTCCTCGATGTCCCCCTGATCGGGCACGCGCTGCGGCGTGTGGACTTCGAGCAGCTCGCCGGTCTTGGTGACCACTTCGTAGGTGACGTTCGGCGCCGTCTGCACCAGGTCGATG
>JBGSYU010000445.1:0-6443 GCA_041750715.1 Lacipirellula sp. | reverse complement strand
GACCGGCGGCGACGTTAGCCGCAGTGGCAGCGGAGAAGAATGCGTCGCTTCCGCGTGCGGTCGGCGCTTTACCGGTTGCGGGCGGGAAGTTGCCGGCGACGGCGGACGGGACCAGCGCGGGGATATCCTTGCAAGAAGCGTTGAGCGCGGCGCGCACCGCGCAGGTGTAGGTCGCCATGGAGCTCGTCGTCGTCATTCTCGCGCTTGCGGCCGCCGTTTGGTGGGCGACTTACGCGCGTCATGGTTCGCTGTGGCTCGGCGGGGCCGGGTTCGTCGCTTTCGGGTATGTTCTGGGGCCGGCGCTGTGGAGCGTACACGTCGGTCCGATGACGATGACGGTCGATCGCATCTTGATTCTTGGGCTGGGTGCCGCGTTTCTTTGGCAGGCGCGGCAGGGGCGGCTCGAGGTTAGTCGGTTTACTGCCGCCGATTGGCTGCTGATCGCGGCGCTGTGCTATTTCACCGTTCGCTGCGCGGTGACGCCGCCGGCGCCGATCAATGCTTCCGCGGTGAAGCCGTGGTGGCGACTGGTCGCCGCGTTCTGGATTCCTGCAGCACTGTATCTGATTGCGAGAACGGCGCCCAAGAGTGAGCGAGCCTGGCGCGGGATGCTATGGACGCTCGCGGCGCTCGGTGGGTTCCTGGCGTTCACCGCGTTTGCTGAGATCGGCAAGCAGTGGTGGGCCGTTTTCCCGGGATACATTGGCGACCCCTTGCTGGGCACGCATTTTGGCCGCGCTCGCGGCCCCGCGCTGAACTCGGCGAGCTTGGGCGTCATGCTCACGGTTTGCTTTTGGGCGGCGTGGATGCTGTGGCCGCGGCTTTCGCGGCTGGCGCAACTCGCGACGGGAGCCCTGCTGGCGGCGATCGCCGGCGCCGTGTTCGTCACCTACACCAGGTCGACGTGGATTGGCTTGGCCGCCGGGCTAGGGCTCATTCCGATTCTCCAGTTGCCGAAGCCGTGGCGCGCCGCGCTGGTGCTGGGCGTGGTTTTGGCCGGCGCCATCGGCGTGGCGGTCTTCGCAGAGCGAATCACCGATTTAGGTCGCAAAGACTCCGACGGCTCCGCGGAGCACTCGGTGTATCAGCGGGCGTCGTTCGTGTACGTGTCGATGCGGATGTTTCGCGACGCACCCACCTTCGGGCAGGGGTTCGGCCGGTTTTACGACAAGAAGATGCCGTACCTGGCGGATCGGAGCCAGCAACTGGAGCTGGAATCGCTGCGGAAGCTGGACCATCACAATACGTTCTTGAGCGTGCTGGTGGAGACCGGCGTCGTCGGGTTTACGTTGTTCGTCGGTCTGCTTGTCGCTTGGGCGCACGCGGCGTGGGAGGTGGCTCGGGACGCTTCGCGCGAGTCTTGGCAACGGGCGCACGGATTGTTTGCGTTGGCGACGCTGATTGCGTACGTGTCGTCGGCGTTGTTTCACGATTTGACGCTGACAGCGACGGAACACTGGTTGTTGTTTTTCACGGCGGGGGTATCGGTAGCGCTTATGGCTGATTGCCGAGTTCGTCATTCTGAGCGCAGCGAAGAATCTGTCGATGGGGCTAGATTCTTCGCTGCGCTCAGAATGACGAGCGGGCTGCGCTCAGAATGACGTGAAATGGGATGTTGCTATGAAATCGGGTCAACATGTTTCACTGTTCGGCATGAAGATCGACGCGCTCGACATGGGGCAGTCGGTCGACTCGCTCCAGAATTGGCTTGGGGCTCCACGCGGCGCGGCGTGCCGGTACGTGGTGACGCCCAACGTCGATCATGCGGTGATGTTTCAGACGAGCGAGCGGCTGCGGGCGGCGTACGCGGGCGCCAGTTTGATACTGGCGGACGGGGCGCCGATTGTTCTGGCGGCACGGCTCTTGGGGCGGTCGCTTCCCGAGCGGGTGGCCGGCAGCGATTTGGCGCCGGCGCTCTTCGACCGGATTGCAGGCGGCGACGAGGTGGTGCGGGTGTTTCTCTTGGGGGCGGCGCCGGGCGTTGCGGAACGCGCCGCGGCGAACGTCGCCGCCCGCTGGAAAAACGTGAACGTCGTCGGCACGCTGTCGCCGCCGCTGGGGTTTGAACGCGACGCCCAGCAGAATGAGCGGATTCTCGATGCAGTGGCCGCCGCGAAGCCCGATGTGTTGGTGGTGGGTCTAGGGGCGCCCAAGCAGGAGTTGTGGGTTCACGCGCACGCCGATCGGTTGGAAGCCAAGGTGGCGCTGTGCGTGGGGGCCACGATCGACTTTCTCGCCGGCGAGAAACGCCGTGCGCCGCGTTGGATGCGGCGCGTGGGGCTGGAGTGGTTCCACCGGCTTGCGAGCGAGCCTGGTCGGCTGGCGAAGCGCTATCTGCGCGACGCTTGGGTTTTTCCGCAATTGGTGTGGCGCGACTGGCGGGGGGCCTAGCGCTGGTTGGGCTTTAATTCGGTGACATGCGCTAAGCCGCGAGCGGCGGACTTGGTACATTGGCGCACATGCCGATTCGACATGTAGTGTGCATTGCCGTGGATGGTTTGCGGGCTTCCGCGCTGGGCGCGTATGGGAACACTTGGCATCCCACGCCGGCGCTGGACGTACTTGCGAGCCGGTCGCAGGTCTTTGACTGGATGCTATGCGATCGGCCGACGCTCGAGGGATTTTATGGTTCGGCATGGCAAGGAGCGAGCGGGGAGTTGGCCGAAAAACTTGGCGCATCTGGCGTTCAAACGGCGTTAACGACGGATGACCGAGCGGTTGCGGAGCTTGGCGAAGCGAGCGGGTTCGGCGAGATTCGGCGCATCGAATTTACGTCGGAGCAGTCCGCATTAACGATCGCTGAGACCGAGCTGGCTCAGTTGTTCGCCGTTGCGGTCGATCAATTCGAAGGTTGGGTGGGGGCCGTCCCGCGGCTACTGTGGCTGCACGCGCGCGGTTTTCATGGCGCGTGGGACGCACCGCTGGAGCTGCGCCAGTCGCTGCTTGATGACGATGACCCGCCGGCGGCCACGTTCGTGAGGCCGCCGAAGATTGAACGCGCGCTCGATCAAGACGACTTGCTGCTGCATCGCGCCGCGTACGCGGCGCAGGCAATGGTGCTCGACGAATGCGTCGGCGCCTTGCTCGCTGCGCTGGCTGAGAGCGGTCTGGACGAGAGCACGCTGGTGGTTCTCGTCGGAGTGCGCGGATATGCGCTCGGCGAACACGGCGTCGTGGGCGGCGACGCCTCGGCGCTGTACGGCGAATTGCTCCACGTTCCGTGCCTGGTATGCGCACCTGGCGCCGTCGCGCCGCCGCCGCGTTCGTCGCGGCTGGTGAAACCTGTCGATCTGTTGGCCACGCTGCTCGAGTGGTTTGGCCTGTCCGCTTCAGTGCATGCAGCGACCGGCGGCAGTCTGCTAGAGGTTGAAGCGTCGTCGCCGTCGCGCAGTCGGCCTTACGTCATCGCGGTTGGCGAGGACGGCGGACGGGCGATCAGAACGCCGGCGTGGATGCTTTACCAGCGTCCGCCCGTCGATACGCCGCTAGCAGAACAGCCGGCCGGCGCTACGGTTGAGCTTTATTCGAAACCCGACGATCGGTGGGAGGCGAACGAAATCGCCGATCGCTGCCCGGAGGTGGCTGCTGGGTTGCTAGCGGTGCTGGAACGCGCGGCGTCGGGGGATGACGCGCTTATGTGGTCAAGTCTCTCCGAGACTTGATTGCCGGTTTCGGAGAAACCGGCCTACGCCGCGCAAGTCGCGGTTTTCACACTACTTGCGGCGGCAAATGCTCTTGCTTGCGGGCGGCGCCGGTTCCTACACTCCCGGCCTCTTTAGCTTGAGCCAGCGCGCACCGCTCGTTGCGTCGGCTTAAGCTTCATCGCCTTCTACGCATTCAGGACGGCCATGCGAATTATCGGACACGGATGTCCGAGAACGACGCGGTATGCTTGCGCCCGTTGGGCGGTCCTCGCGATGGCCGCCGGCGTGCTCGTGGCGGCGGGGTCGTTCGCGCCGGCCGCTGAAATGGATGTGCGGCTCCGAATTGCCTGGGGCAGCGGCGGCCAATCGCCGCAAAAGTGGCACGGCAAGATTAGCGTCGCCGGCGCCAGGCTCGACGCGCTGCAGCCGTTGGGAATCGAAGCCGATGAAGCGGCCGCGGTTCGGCTCGTCGACAATGAGATCGTCGTGGCGCCGCTGGTTCGCCGGGCGTTCGATGGCTGCGACGTCACGGTTCGCGGCGACGAAGCGGCGCTTCTGAAGGTCGAACTGCAATACGCTTTGGCGGCGCCGACGAAGGTGATCGAGGTTCCCCTTGGAAAACTCGCGGCCGAGCAGTTCCGCGCGCCGCTGGACGACTTGGGGAGCGATCTGCTCATCCACCGCGCTCCGGGCGACAAGCTGCGGGTGCGGATCGACCGCGACCATCTCGTGTTCGAGCCGGGCGAGGCGATTAAGCTGCAACTAACGGCCGACCTTAAAGCGGAAGCTGCGGACTCGCCGCTCACGGTGAGGGCTGGCCTGGTTGCCACAGGCAGGGCCGACGCGATCTGGGAACACACCGTGCCGTACGATGCGGCCGTCGCGGAGCCGATTTCGTTCGAGCTTGTCGCGCCGTCGCAGGAAGGCGCCTACCGCGTGGCGTTCACCGCCGAGCGGCCCGCGGGACTCGCCACGCGCCTTGTGCCGTGGGAAAAAAAGACGCCGGTCGCATCGCGCGAGATTGAATTCGTCGTGGTCGATCCGGTGAAGCGGTTGCCGCGGCTCACCGATGAGTGGGAGGTCGTTTCGACGATTGAGCCGGCGAGCTCGTCGTGGCGGCAACGCGCGGGGCAGTGGACGCAGTTCGATAAGTTGCCGGGGTTCAGCACGCCGCGACCGCTGGGGAACGTGCGGCCGACGGTGGTCGTTGGGTCTACGCTGGGATTGGTGGAGCTGCCCGCGAAAACGGCAAGCGATGAGGAGGCGGGCGCGGCGGGGGCCGAGGGGGCTTGGCAAGCCTTTTTGCTACCGGTGCGGCGTGTGGGGGAGCCGCATGCCATCGAGATTGAGTTGCCGCGCGGGGTGCGTCAGCATTTGGGGGTGAGCGTGATCGAGCCCGATGCGGCGGGACGAGTGTACTCGTTCGGGCGCGACTGCGGCGTTTACAGCGATGAAGTTGTGAGTGGGGCTGGCGAAGCCGACGGCGCCAAGGCAGGCGTGGAGCTTCATCGCATCGCGTTCTGGCCGCGGACGAAGTCGCCGGCGCTGCTGTTGGCCAATCGCTCCGAGCGTCGCGCGGCGCAGTATGGAAGAATTCGCTTGCTGCGGCGCTCGACTGCCGAACCGCCCGCCGTGGCCGACGACCTGGCGGCGTTCGAGGCAAGCCGCCGGCTGGTCGCCGCGTACATCGGCACGCCGCGGTTTGCCGATTCGCTGGGCGGGGCCGAAGAGTTCGACCGCGCGAGCGGGTTGAGCGTCGACGGTTGGAATACCTTCCTGAGCGGCGCCAGTCGTCTCGCCCAGCAGCTTCGCGCCGCGGGTTACAATGCGGCGATTCTTTCGATCGCCGCCGATGGCGGTTCGCTCGCTCCGATCGACGCATTGGGAACTTCGCCGCGCTTCGATACGGGGCTGCTTTCGGCGGGCGGGGTCGATCCGCTTCGCAAAGACGTGCTCGAACTTCTCCTGCGAGTATTCGACCGCGAAGGGTTAAAGCTGATTCCAGCGGTGCAGCTCGGGGCGCCGTTGCCGGGGTTGGAAACGCTCGTGACGCGATCGGCCGTCGATGCCAGCGGCAAATCGACTGCGGGCCTCGAGTGGATTGGAGGCGATGGCCGACGTTGGGCGGAGCATTTTCCGGTCGAAGCGGCGACGACGCCGCGCTACAACTTACTTCATCCGGAAGTGCAGGCCGAAGTGGGCGGCGTGGCCGATGAGTTGCTGGCCCGCTACGGCAATCATCCGGCGTTTGCGGGACTGGCGGTGCAACTGGCGGGCAACGGCTACGGCGTGCTGCCCGGGTTGTCGTGGGGTATGGACGACGCGACGACGACGCGCTTCGCCGCGGACGCGAAAATCACGCTGCCCGCGGAAAGCCCCGAGCGTTTCCAACAGCGCGCCGGGCTGCTGCTGGGACAACATCTGGTTGCGTGGAAGCAGTGGCGCAAGAATCAGCTCACGCAGTTTTATGCAAACCTTGCCGCACGAATCGCCGGAGAGCGACCCGAGTTGCAGTTGATGCTCTGCACCGAAGATTTATTTAGCGGCCCCGTCGCTGGAGTGCGACTGCGTCAAGCCGTCGGCGGGCGCGCTCCGCTGAACGAGGCGCTCGACGAGCTTGGCGTCGATCTCGAGCAACTTGCCGCATCGGCCGGAGTCGCCGTGCTGCGGCCGCGGCGGATTGCGGTTGAGGAGACGGTCGACGACCGGGCCCTCGATGTGCGCATCAACGGCGCATCGGAGTTCGATCAGGCTCTCGCGGGGCGGCCGCGGTCTGGCGAGTTGCTGTTCCACGCCGGC
>JBGSYU010000444.1:0-1758 GCA_041750715.1 Lacipirellula sp. | reverse complement strand
GGGGCCGAATCAGCCTCGTAAGCCGGCGGCGACGTGCTTGCGTCCCTACCGGCCAGCGGAGCGCCGCCGCCAATATCCAGCGGGCCGGCCGTCCACTCGCCAACGCCTGCCGGGATCACCGGCTCGGTCTCGTTGATTTTCATGTACAGCACGACGCCGACGGCGGCCAGCAGCAAGATCGTCAACAAGGGGCGCAGCGAACTCACGGCATTTCCTCCGGCGAAAAGCTAGTAACAAGCTCGAAGACTCGCCGCGCAACCCGCAAGCGCAGGGGCGCAGCGCCGCGAATAGTAGGAAAACGGCGACGCCGCTGCCATGCCATTTCCCCCCGACTGCTGGCGCCCAACGCCGCTCGCGGCTTAGCGCTTACTCCACCCAACCGTGCCGCGCCCAAAATGCGATGGGCATACTCATCGACGACCATTCCCAAAATTCTCGCGATGCGCACATCATGCTGGAGTTCTTGCTAGCAACGCGCAGCCGCGCTTCGCAGCGGCGTGCGCAAGTTCTTGTCAAGCGGAATTTGCGACAATCGCATGAAGCCGATAAACCTCGTTTGTTCCGTTTCGCGCCCCCAAGTATAATCCATCCGTCGGCCGATGGCGGACCGGTCGCAGCAACGCCAATCGCACGCCTACGCTGTGAAAATCGCCTCCCAAGAACCACGACGCGCCTCGACCTACGCCGAGACGTCGCCGCTTAAATAAGAAGACCTCCGCAGTGATATCCGTACGCCCGAAGATTGCCGAACTGGTCTACCAACTCTACGGCCGATCGCTCCACCCCGAACTCTTCGAAATTCACCAGACTCGCACCGTCGAACGTGGCGCCTACACGGCCACGGTGCAAATCACCAGCGCCGGACACCTCGTCGCCTGGCACTACCGCGGCGTGACGCTCACCGAGGTGGCCGCCGCGGCGCACCATCCGTTGCCGCAGCGCCGGCGGCTGATGTCCTACCGCTTGAAGGGCGAGCGTACCGACCGCATGGAAATTCGCGCCGGCGTGAGCTACGAGATGAAGTTTTCGCTGGAACCGGCCGACCACGAAAATTTCGCCGCGTATCAGCGCGAGCTAACGCTTCAGGCCACTCGTCAGGGAATGCTCGAGCGGTTCGCCCCCAGCGGTCGCTTCGAAACGGGCGCTTTGAGCTACGTTAACATCGACTCCCGGGACAAGACGCTCTGCATCCAGGCCTTTCACACCTTCCCCGACGATCGCGCGGTACTAAAAATCCAGTCCTGGTACCGCATGGGCGCGACGTGAAATGACGAATGACGAAATCCGAATGACGAGTAGCAATACTCGCCAACGGCTCTAAATTCGTCATTCGTACTTCGTCATTCGTCATTCAACCCGTAGCACTCCCTTGCAAACGCCCGAATCGCTTCCGTCACCGCGGGGGGGTTCTCCATCGGCGACATGTGCCCGGCGTTTTCGATTTCCACCAGGCGCACAGCGTCCGGTCCCGACTTGGCCATTAGCGCGGCGATCTCGTGCATCTCTTTCGGCGAACTAATGGCGTCCGCGACCCCGACGACGCACAACGAATCCGCCGTTATCGAGTCGAGCTGTCCGCGCACGTCCGCTCGTCGAGCCATCCCACGCTGCGCCGCCGCGATCGCCTCGGCCGATTGACGCTCGATCATGGTGCGAACCCGCTCGACGACTTCTGGCCGCTCCTCGGGCGTCCGGGGCGCGAATAGCTTAGGTATCATCGCCAGCGCCGGCGACGAGTTGCCCGCCTGCATCGCCGCC
>JBGSYU010000443.1:0-3973 GCA_041750715.1 Lacipirellula sp. | reverse complement strand
GGAAAAGTTGGTCGTTGGGAAGCGCTAAGCCGCAAGCGGCACGGACGATGCGTTTATTGGACTTCGCTGAGGACTACGCCGCGGGAGGAGATGTCGCTGATCCTAAAGCGGCCGATGACGTCGCCGATTTTGTATTCTCGGTCTCCGATGCTTGCGATGCGTTTGTCGCCGGCCACGAGAATGATGGCGTTCTCGGCGGCGAAAAGTTCGTTGATTTGTTCCTGGTTGTAAGCCGGCCCCTCAGCCGCGGCTGCGAGCGGAGCGGCCCAAGCCGACGTGGCGAACGGATCGAACGCGGTTACCTCATGCAGCGGAAGCTCGGGCCAATTTCGGTCTTCGGCGAACTGGCCAAAGGGGCCGGCGGGCGCTGCTTCCTGGGTGTTTGGGATTCCTTCCGTCGTGGGCGGTAGGCCGTTTGGCGTCGGCGCCGTTGCGGCGACATCCACCGGCAGCGCAGGTGCGCTTGGCCAGTTGGACGCTATCACAATCACCATTGCTAGCGCAAGGACACCGATAAGCGCCAGCTTGCCCGGCGTAGCGCCGACTTTCAAACGCTTCTGGCTCATGGAGTCTCCTGCTTCTGTTCTGTATCGTGGAGTTGGGCGCGGTAATACAGTTGAAATGTGAGATGGACCGGATACGCACGGGAATTTGCCGCGGCGTCGATCTCGAAGCTCGAAACTCGCGAAATTTGGGAGAGCTGGTCAATCGCGGCAAGGTATTGGCAGACGCTGGCAAAACTGCCGCTGGTGCGGCAAGTGACTTCGACCTGCGAATGGGAAGCGTACGTTTGGGGGGCGGCGGCGCTACAGAGCTCCATTTCCATGCCGGTGATTTCGGCAAGCTGGGTGATTCGCTCGATGAACTCCTGCGTTGACGTGCGGCGGGGCATTCGCTTGCGGGTCGAGGCGGCCGACTGACGCAGCGATTCTAGGCGATGTTGCAGCTCGTGATGGTCGCGGCCCACTCGTTCGCTGCTGCCCATGAGCATTTGAAGCTGTTCCATGCGAAGAGTGCGCTGCTCGACGTCGGCCGCGGCAGGCGCGAGGAAGCGGAGATAGAACGCCAGCGCCGTCGCTGCCATAGTGGCGGCGCCGGCGGCGTGAATCATCCACGGGGCGAGCCGCGGAGTTTGGAAGGTTTTAGCGAGCATCGGGCGCCTTTCCTGGCGCGGTGGCGCTCAACAGGCATTCGAGGTGATAGCTTTTTCGGTCGACGCCGTTTTCGGTCACGATTTCGTCGGCGACGACTTTCACGCTGGCGATCGGGGCGACTTTCAGGGCTTCGACGAAGTTGGCGACGTCGTAGGTCAGCGTCGCTGCGGTTTCGATGATTACGCGGTCCTGCGGCGGCTGCGCGGCTTCGGCGCCCGGCGGGGCTTGGGCGACGTGCAAATGCTCGATGAACAGCTCGCCGTTGCTGGCGGCGGCGGCGGCGGCGATGATACCCAACAGCGACGCGACCGGACGCTTTTGCGCGAGTTCGAGCGGCAGGCGCTCATCGTGAACCAGCGCGACGGCCGCGGTGCGGAGCTGCGTGTTGAGCGCGGTCAGTGTGCGGATCGGCTTGTAGCTGGCCTCAAGCGCTTCGTGCTGCTGGCGAACAGCGCGAGCTTCTTGCCAGCGCCAAGTCGCAACGGGAATGAGGGCGGTGACAAAAACGGCGAGCGCCAGCGCCCAGCGGCGCAGGTAGATGCGCGCGGCCGTGCGAAACTGGGCCGCTTCCGACATCAGGTTGACGTATTTTCTCATGACGCCTCCCAGGCGACGGCGGAAAGGCCGACGGCGGCGCCGAGCAGGCAAGCCGGCGGCAAATGGGCGGAGTGGGCCGGATCTTCGGCTGGGAGTTGCCAAGGTGCGACGCGGACGCCGAGTTGCTGCGAGAGTCGATCGCCGATCCCGGTGAGCGTGCCCCCGCCGCCAAAGATAAAGATCTGTTCGGGGAGTTGGCCGCGGGTCACGCCGCGCCAGTAGTCGAGCGTGCGGCGAAGCTCGACCGTCAAACGGTTAAGCGGCTGGTCGAGGAGGTCGTTAATCACGCCAGCGGAAACGCCCGCGGCGCCGCTGGCTTCGAGGCCGTACTTCTGCAGGAGCGTCTCGGCGTCGCGTTCGTCGAGCCGAAGGCCATGCGAGATGGTGTCGAGGACGCCCTGAAATGCGCAGTCCTTCAGCGAGCGAATGAGCACGGGGACGCCGCGCAGGATCAGGCAAATCGTGCCCTTGCCATACGCCCAGTCGAGCGCCGCGATAGGTTTAGCGGGGTCGACGCCTTCGGCCATGCTCGCGGCGCGGGCTAGAGCCCAGGGCAAAGCGTCGAGAACGCGGCAGTTCCAGCCGGCGGCGGCTACGTCGGCGCTGATTTGATCGGACCACGCCCGGGGCGCGGCGACGACGTTCAATTTGCCTGCCTGGAGGGGGGCGGGCCAAGAGTCGACGACTCGATCGCGCATGGGGCGGTGGGTTTCCGTTTCGAGAGCTCGCAGCAGGTCGGGGGCGGCGCCGGTGCGCTTGGCGGCGGGCGCGTCCATTTGCACCAGATCGCACATCGCGACCGGCAGCATGGCCGCGGCGCTGGCGCCGGAGAGGCGATCGCACAGCGAGGCGGACGACTCGATCTCGTCGGCGGAACTTTGCGGGCGATCGTCGGCGAGGGCGCCGGGGGCCCAGCGCTCGGTTCGCCGAACGATGGCGGCGGAGCGGATGCGACAACCGGATTCGGTGCGCACGACCTGAGCGATCTTAACGCTGGTGGCGCCAATGTCGAAACCGACCCATCCAGTTTTCTTGGTGTTGAGTTTCATGGTTAGTGCGATCCGACCGAGGACAAGTCGAAGATCGGCAACATGACCGACAGAACGACGACGGCGACGATCAAACCCATCACGACGGTGATCAGCGGTTCGAGCAGCCGCACGACCTGCTTCATGCGGTTCTCGGCCTCCTCTTCGTAGTAGGCGCCGAGCAGACGCGAGACTTCGACGAGGTTGCCGGTCCGTTCGGCAGTAACGAGCATCTCGCGCGCGGAGACGGGGACGATGTGCGCCTCCAGCAGCGCGGCGCCCATGCCGCGGCCGTTGATGACGTTGTCGGCAATGTCGGCGAGCAGGTCTTTGTACACGACGTTCGCCACGGCCTGCCGGCAGAGGCGAAGGGCGTCGAGCAGGGGAACGCCGCTGTGCAGGAGCAGGCCGAGCATGCTACACGTTCTGCCGATTAGCAACGGGCGCGTGACGTGCCGGATGGTAAACACGTTCAGCACCAGTCGATCGATGTGGCGACGACCTCGTTCGGTGGCGCGCCAGGCGAGTGCGCCGGCGACGGCGGCAGCGACCAACGGCAGCCACAGCCACCAGCGCGACTTCATTTCGGTGGCGAGTTGCAGCAGGGCGCGCGTCATAAAAGGCAGAGCGACGTCGTACTGCGCGAAAATATCGGCGAAGCGCGGCAGGACGAAGACGACCAGGATGCCAATGACGGATCCGGCGATCAGGGTCAACAGAACGGGATAGGTGAGCAGCCCCTTGATCGACTGCCGGAGCCGCAGTTCGCTGCGTTGCATTTCGGCGAGTTGCTTGAGCACCTCGGCCATGCGGCCCGAAGCCTCGGCGGCGGCGACGGTGGCGGTGTAGGCGCCGTCGAAGACGTCGGGGTACATTTTGAGCGATTCGGAAAGCGTGTTACCGCTGAGAACCAGTTCGTTGATGTCGCGGAGCACGACGGCCAAAGCCGGGCGTTCGCATTGGTTGGCCAATGATGATAACGCCGACGACAGGTCGAGCCCCGATTGCGTCATGATCGCCAGTTGGGCGGTCATGTCGGCGATTTCTTGCTTGGGGACGCGGCCGCGCCGGGGAATGGCGGCGGGGGCGGCTTCTTCTTCTTCGAAGTTGACTTCGACGTCGCGGCGCGCAGCTGAAGCGGCGGGCGACGGCGATGCCGCGCGTGCCGCGGAGGCGCCAGGGGTGGCGCCGAAT
>JBGSYU010000442.1:0-3848 GCA_041750715.1 Lacipirellula sp. | reverse complement strand
ACTAGGCCGCGCATATTGGCGGTAAAGATCACTTCCGCCTGCCGGTCCCGTGCGTATCGCTGGTACTGGAGCGACGAGGCGCGGGCGTCGTTGTTGCGTGTCTCCCAGTTGAATATCTCAGCCTCGAGCCCGGCGGCGTAGCCGCGGATGCTCGAGCCAGTGGAGACTTCCAGGACTTTCGGGATGCCGACCGTATGCTCGGGCCGCGTGATGTTCAGCGCCGGGGCGGCTTGCCCGCGAACGCCGCGGCTGAACGGTGCGCCAGGGGCGGACGCATTGACGTTTATATTAACCGCGAAAGCCGTCGATATCGGGAGGGCGGCGATGGCGGCGGCGAGAACAAGAGGGCGCCGCCGAATGCGCCTTACGCAGTCTCCGAAAATGCCTTTCATGTTCCTGTTACCTCCAGGGAAGGTGATGGACTGCGATATCCCACGTCTCTCGGGCAGCGGTGGGGGCCGGATGATCGTCCCTGAAGGAGATCTGAGAGTTGGAAGGATTGGAAGCAGCGGTCACCTACGCGTTTCTTCATGTTCGTTATCGCAGTATTTGGCCGTGGCTTGTTCCATTGCATTCTTTGAAAAGCTAGCGCAGATTACCCGATCTAGCTTGCCGTGCCCGCCGGTGCGCGAGCAATTCAGCGAGATGCACATGGTGAGCAGCACCAGCGCGTCGTTGAACGAGACGCCGTAGCGGCGCTGAACGAACCTGGCCAATTCGAAGACGCCAATCCGGATGGCTTCTTCCTCGGTTGCCGCCGCGGTGATGATGCGCCAGTGTGCGTCGTCTTCGACCATCGGCCACGTGGCCAGCGGTTGGTCGAGCGTCTGAAAGCGAACCGATACCCGCGCGCCGATTTCGGGTGCGCCAACGACTTCGCCGTCGCCTTGGCGAGCATGCACGTCGCCCAGAAAAAACAGGGCGCCTTCCACTTCGATTGGAAGATAGACCGTGGCGCCAATGCGAATCTGCGGGCAATCGAGATTACCGCCCAGCCGGTTGGGGTGGTTCGTAGGGTCGCCCGCCGGCGCATTGCCTAGCGTGCCAATAACCGGGTCGATCGGCAACTCGAGCCCGCGCGGCAAACAGATCTTGCCGTCGCAGATATGGACGGAGTAGTAGTCCCAATCGCGCACCTCCTCCCGAACCGTCGCCCGGTTCGGTCCGATGAGCTGAAAGCCGGTCTCGTCGAGTTGTATGCCCAGAATCTCCACAACCAGCCCGCCGCCAGCTCGGGCGCCCTCGATATAGACGGGACCGTTGAGCGGGTCCGTCCGCCGATTCGGATCGTCGCGGTAACGTTCGAAATCCGGCAAGCTACGCACACGACCCCAACAAGCGTCCAGCGTCTCAAAAACCGTAGTCTCGCCGGGCTGCACGCGCACGACCGGCGGCAACGTGCGGTCCATATGCGTGTGGCAAGCGTGACGTTCGATAGTCTTCATGGCCGTTGGACTGTTTGCGGGGATTTCATGTCGCGGCGCCTTGGGAGGCGTGAAGCTTGGATAACTCGGCCTGATAGTCGGCCCAGGCAACTTCATCCCGTTTGGCGCGCGTCGTGCGGTAACCAATCCCTAGTTGACGTCGGCTCCGACTCGTCGCATTGGGACCGCTGTAGTGGATGGTATTGGTGTGATGCAGGCTGACGTCGCCTGGCTGCATGCAAAGCTGGACCTCGGGATATTGCTCCAGGTCCAGTGGCGTGACTAGGGTCTGACTGAATCCCATGACGCCCGACGGATGATGCGGTAAGCGACCCGCATGATGCGATCCCCGTTGAACGCATAGCGCCCCGTTCGCAGCCGTCGATTCATCGATCGCAATCGTGCAGACAAGTTCTTCCGGCGGCTGAAGGTTCTGGAACGCGTTGTCTTGATGTGCGGGCGCCACGGAACCGGAATACGCCGCCTTGCCGAAGAACATAACGGCGCGCGATGATATTTCAGCGCCGGGCCAAATCGACTGCATCAAACGCAGTAACCGTTCGTCCCGGGCAATGCTCTTGAAGTGCGAAGAGTGCTGCTGCAGGTTGTGGATCGCTTTAATCGGCTTACCAGGACCATCTTCAAAATAGACATGCCCTGCCGCCAAATTCGGCACGATCGATTGAATAAAGTCATCCAGATAACGTTCAATCTCCGCGATCTCTTGCTGCGAAAAGACGCCTCGGACCATCGTATATCCGTCGTCGTGGAACGCTCGCGCAATCTCGTCGCAATTCATCACTTGATCTCCAAATCGAATCGATCGCTCTTATCGTGATTTTCCGCTAGACCTTGCGCCTTCACGGGACGGAGGTGCGGCGCCGAAGGAGCGGAAGTAATCGCCGATGCTGCGGGCAATGCCGCAGCGGAGGAATGAATTCTCCGACGCGCGATCGCGTCGGCGGATTTTGATTTGCCCGGGTCAACCTTGGACCACTGAATGCTGGTCCCCTCGGGCGAACCGGCATAGAACGCCAGCAACAACTTGCCGTCGTTAAGGACTCGAATAGCCGGATGGCCGAACGTCCACTTCAACATGTCGTCCCAATACTGGCGGTAATCGACGTCCTCTTGCCCCTGAGACAACTTGGCGCGTTCATCGTGGCGGTAGACGACCAGCGATTCCTGCTCTGGCCATGTACGGCCCTCGTCGTGGGAAACCCACAACTTCAGCGTACAGGGGCCCGCCCGGTCGACGACAAACGCCACCCACCGTCCATCCTCCAGCACTGCAGGAGCGGCAATTTGACCGCGAATGTTAGTCGCATAGACCGCCGACTCGGATTCATTGAAATCGTAAATCGAACTGCGTCGCATGTGGACGGTTAAGTCCTTCTGGGAGGCCAAATCGTGCGTCCAGAACATTCCGAAGTATTCGCCGGGCGCGGGCAGCGCGCACAGGCGCTGGTCCCAATAGTAAATCTCGCCTTCGCGGTGCTGGGCCACGGTTTGCACGTCGGAGAATTGATTGCCGCCATCGTAGGACAGCAGCAGCCGAGCGGCATGCTGAGCGGGTCGCGGATCATCGTGCTCTTTGTAGCTTTCGAACGGCAGGGCTAAGGTTCCGTCGCTCCAGCGAATCGGTGGACCGGTAAGAGCGCAGGCTTTCAACTCGCCTATGGAGATTTCCTCCCACTCAGACCAGGACTCTCCATCGTCCTGCGAAATGGCACGTAGTTGTTTGGTTGGCAATATTCCTTGGGTATTAGAATCGAAGAGGGGCCGAGAAGGATCGCTGCGATCGAACCACGTAGTGCATAGCATCAGTCGGCCAGGCGCCGCTTCCACCATTTCGGCCCCAGCGAGCGACCCCGGGACGCCGCGAAACTGACTCGAAAAACAAACGGCGATTGGCTGCCAACTGACGCCCCCGTCGCGAGAGCGACAGAGGCCGATGGTCGAACAAGGATCTTGCTTCTCCCGCCCGACTTGGAATACAGAAATCAAATCGCCCGATGCGAGCGGGCACAGCCCGGCAAAGGTTGCGAATCGCCAATCGGCCGGGCGAGTGGTCAAGTCAGAAATGAATCCGCTTTCAACGACGTGCATAGTTGTTCCTTAGTGTCTTTCTAGCCCTTGAGCAGCGGCGGCTCGATTCTCTTCAGCAGCTGTTTCGGTCTTCAGCGCAAACACGTCCGCGTCGCGCAGGACGAAGCGAAACCTAACGGCTTTTCCAATCAAAGCGGAAAGATCAGCGCCTGCCTTCCACGTTACCACTGCGTCGAGTTCGTCGCCGAAGAGAGGCTCCATATCGGCCAGCGAATATCCCGGCAACGGTTGGCCTTGCTCGTCTTGAATTTCCACCTGCACGGAACCGGCCGCGGACGTGGCGAAGTTCAGGAGCAGATTCTTGCCAGAAAACGT
>JBGSYU010000441.1:0-3964 GCA_041750715.1 Lacipirellula sp. | reverse complement strand
TCCGTCGTGGCTACAGCCTCACCTACGCGGCGAATGACCAGCGGCTGATTACGTCGGCGGACAATCTGCGAGTGGGCCATCGGGTCGTGACGCGGTTTCATCGCGGGACCGCGACAAGCATCGTGGAATCAATTAGCAAGGGCGGGAGTTGACCGTGGCCAAGAAAAAAACAATCGCCGTGGACGACGCGTTTTCGTTCGAGGACTCGCTCGCGGACCTGGAGCAGATCGTTGCGAAGCTCGAAGGCGGCAAGTTGGGGCTGAGCGATGCGCTAGGCGCTTACGAACAGGGCGTCCAGCGGCTCAAGGCGTGTTACCAAATGCTCCAGCACGCCGAACGGCGAATCGAACTGGTCCAGTCGGTCGACGCCAGCGGCCGCGCCCAGACCGTGCCGCTGGATGACGCGGACGATGATGACCTCGCGGAACAATCTGCTGCTCGCAGCCGGCGGCGGTCTGCGCCCAACAACCGCGCGAAGGACGATATAGGATTGTTTTAGTACAGTAACACAGAGCAACAAGATGAAACCGCTAATGAACGCTAATAGACGCTGATGGAATTGAATGCGTGTAGAATTATTAGCGTCTAGTAGCGTTCATTAGCGGTGCAATTCTATGAATAGTCACTTGGCATCAACTCACACCGAGCCGTTGGCGACAAATACACATAGCGCGTCGATTGAGGCTGCGCTGCGGCGGGCAATTGAGTTCGACGCGGGGTGTCCGTCGCAGTTGGCGGAGGCGATTCGCTACAGCCTGTTGGCGCCGGGTAAGCGGTTGCGACCGCAGTTGGTGCTGTTGGCGGCGGAGGCGTGCGGCGGAAGTGTGAAAGACGCCCTGCCCGCGGCGGTCGCGGTCGAGATGATTCACGCCTATTCGCTGGTCCACGACGACCTGCCGGCGATGGACGACGACGACCTGCGTCGCGGTCGGCCGACGTGTCACAAGCAGTTCGACGAGGCGACGGCGATTCTGGTGGGCGATGCGCTGCTCGCACGGGCCTTCGAGGTGTTGGCGAACGATATCCGGCCGCCGGAGCGGGCGGCGCGCAGTTGCGCAGAGCTGGCACGCGCCGCGGGGGCGTCGGCGCTCGTTGGCGGGCAGGCCGATGACTTGGGCGCCGAATTTCGCCACATTGGGCTGGAGCGACTACAATCAATACATCGGCGGAAGACGGGGGCGCTGTTCCGGGCGTCATTGCAATTGGGCGCGATCGCGGCAGATGCGACCGTCGGGCAGCAACAGGCGCTGGCCGCCTTTGGCGAGAACCTGGGCCACGCGTTCCAAATTGTCGACGACCTGCTCGACGTGGGCGGCGAGGAGGGCGACGTCGGCAAACGGCTCGGCAAGGACCGCCGCCGGGGCAAGATGACCTACCCTGCCCTGCTGGGCGTTGACGAGAGTCGCCGTCGCGCCGAACAATTGATCGCCCAAGCGTGTCTGGATTTAGAGACGTTCGGCGAAGCCGCCGCATCCTTACGGGCCTTAGCCGAATTTGTGGGCCGGAGAACTCGGTGAGTCAATTCTGTAGATAGCCGGGCCATCCTGGCCCGAGGCAGCTAAACCAGACGGAAGCTCGTCGAGCCAGGATGGCTCGGCTATTTAACCAAATGACGACGTTGCTGGAAACGATCCGCGAACCGGCCGACCTGCGTAAGCTCTCGCTGCCGCAGTTGGAGCAGCTTGCCGCGGAGATGCGCGAGGTGCTGTGCAACCTCATCGCGTGTCGCAGCGCTCATTTCGCGTCGAACCTGGGCGTGGTCGAGCTGTGCCTCGCGCTGCATCAGTCGTTCGACTTCCGCCGCGACCGGCTGATCTGGGACACCGGGCACCAAATTTATCCGCACAAGCTCGTCACCGGCCGGTTCGACCAGTTCCAAACGATGCGAACCAAGGGCGGCCTGATGGGCTACCCGAACCCGGCGGAGAGCGAGTTCGATCTATTCATGACGGGGCACGCGGGGGCAAGCGTGTCGACCGCGCTGGGACTCGCCAGCGGCGACGCTTTTTTGCGGCCCGAGGAAAAACGGCACACGGTGGCGGTCATCGGCGACGGGGCCTTCCCCTCGGGCGTCGTGTTCGAGGCGCTCAACAACGGCCGCCGGCAGAGCGAGCGGCTGCTGGTGATCCTGAACGACAACCGAATGTCGATCTGCCCGCGGGTGGGCGGCATGGCCGACTACCTTGACCGCCTGCGGATGAATCCCGCGTACACGGGGCTCAAGGGCGAGATCGCGAAACTGCTCAACAAGGTTCCGCTCTTGGGCGATCCGACCGAACGGTTTCTCGTGCAACTGAAGGAAGCTGCCAAGGCGGGCCTTAGCGGCGGAATGATGTTCGAGGACATGGGCTTCCGTTACATCGGGCCGATCGACGGCCACAACATCGGCATTCTCCGCAAATACCTCAAAATGGTGCAGCGCATCCGCGGCCCGGTGCTGCTGCATGTCGTCACGGAAAAAGGCCACGGCTATCGCCCTGCGGCCGAGGACCCGGTGACGTACCACGCGCCGCCGCAGTTCGAGCGGCAGCAGGACAAGTACGTCATCGCGAAGATGAAGTCGAGCCGGGCGTACACGCATGTGGCAGCCGATGCGATTCTGGAACGGATGGGGGCCAATCCGCGGGTCACGGTGCTCACGGCCGCGATGTGCCAGGGCAACAAGCTGGAAAAGATTCGCGACGAGTTCGCGGATCGGTTTTTCGACACAGGCATTTGCGAGGCGCACACGGTGGCGTTCGCCGCGGGGCAGGCGAAGGTCGGCATGCGGCCGATCGTCGATATCTACAGCACGTTCTTGCAGCGGGCGTATGACCACATCTTTCAAGAGGTCGCCCTGCAAAATTTGCCGGTGACGTTCATGATGGACCGCGGCGGGCTGGCCGGGCCGGACGGACCGACGCATCACGGCGTGTTCGACTTCGGCTACCTGCGGGTGTTTCCGAATATGGTCGTCATGGCGCCGGGCGACGCGAGCGATCTGCCGGCGATGCTGGAGTTCGCCTTGGAATATGAGGGACCAACGGCGATTCGCTACCCAAAAGCCTCAGCGGTGACCGTCGAGCGTGAGACGACGCCGATCGAGTTAGGCCGCAGCGAGGTGTTGCGAACTGGCGCCGACGGCTGCTTGATTGTGTGCGGGGCGCTGCTCGATCGGTGTCTTAAGGCGGCGGATCAACTTCGGGAGCAGGGGCTGGAGGTGGGCGTGATCAATGCCCGCTTCCTGAAGCCACTCGACGCGGAGACGATCATCGCCGCGGTGCGCGATTGCCCGTGGGTGGTGACGCTTGAAGAAGCGGCATTGGCGGGCGGTTTCGGCAGCACGGTGCTGGAAGCAGTGACGGACGCCTGCGTCGATGCCAGTCGCGTGTGCCGGCTCGGCGTTCCCGACCGCTACATCGAGCACGGCGAACGCGACGAACTGCTGGCGGACTTGGGAATGGACGTGCCGGGAATCGTGGCGACCTGCCAGCGATTGGCGGCAGGCATTCACGGACACTCGGAAGTCCGGTGAGCCGGAATGGCATTCGCGGGCCGTCGTCCCGGAGGGACACTGCGAGAATAGCCCAGCACTTCAGTGCTGGGTGATCGACCGGGCCGAGGATGAGAGCCTCCGTACCCAGCACTGAAGTGCTGGGCTATTGTCACGCTGTCCCTCCGGGACGGTGATGCCCGTGCCCGTTACGTGGCTAAGTCTCGCCGATGACGGCGAGCGTTGGTATGCTCTGCGGTATGACCTCTCAGCCAACAAAACCGCCATCGCTTAAACGTCTCCGCGCCATTCTTCTCGTCGATGGCGGCCGGCAGGCGTTGGCTGATCGGGCGGCCGATCTGCGCAAGATTATCGAGCGGCACTTAGAGGTGGCGGCGGCGGTCGAGGACTTTTCGGCGCCGTTGCCCGACGTGGCCGCGGACCTGCTGATCGTCTTCGGCGGCGACGGCTCGATGCTGCGGGCCGCCCGGC
>JBGSYU010000440.1:0-3740 GCA_041750715.1 Lacipirellula sp. | reverse complement strand
GACCTGACGAGCAGTCCGACGCTGGGACAACTACTCGCGCAAATCAGGGGGGAGCGCGTCGAGATCGACGCGCCGTCGAAGTTAATCGGCGCGATCGTCGGCGTCGAGAAGCAGCGGCGAGCGGACAAGAACGTCGGCATGCTCGAGGTCGAGTATCTAACGCTGCTCACCGACGAAGGCCTCCGCCGGCTGCCGCTCGATTCGGTCGGGCGCATCAAGCTCGTCAATCCGCAGCTCGACGAGGAGTTTCGTAAGGCGCTCAAGCTGCTCGCCGACGGCCATGCGGCCGACAAGAAGTCGGTCACGCTGGAATTCCTGGGCGACGGCGAGCGAAAGGTGCGCGTGGGGTATATCCAGGAGGCGCCCGTGTGGAAGACCAGCTATCGGCTGATGCTCGACGAGAAGGACCAGCCTTTCTTACAAGGCTGGGCGATCGTCGAGAACACCACCGACGCCGACTGGAAAGACGTGCGGCTGAGCCTGGTGAGCGGGCGGCCGATCTCGTTCGTGATGGACTTGTATTCGCCGCTGTACGCCGAGCGGCCGGTGGTGGTGCCGGAGTTGTATTCGTCGCTGCGACCGCAGGTGTATGAGCAGGATCTTTTCCGGAGCTTGTCCTCCCAAAATGCGAGCGCGCAAAAGCGAACGGCAGTCGAAGAGAGGAGGGCGAATTTGTTACAGCGTTCGAAAGAGAAAGCCCGTGAAGGATCCGCCCCGGCGGCGGGCGCATTCGAGGGAGGGCGTTACGGTTTAGCAGAAAGTGAAGGGGCGGGAGGTTTAGGCGGCGCCTTAATTGGGGACGCTTATGACGCCGCGGGGGTAGACGTGCGCAGTGCCAGCGTCGCCGCCGTCGCCCAGGGCGCCGACGTCGGCGAGCTGTTCCAGTACGAAATCGATACCCCCGTCACGCTCGCCCGCCAAAGCTCGGCGATGCTGCCGATTATCAACGACGCGATCGAAGGCGAAAAAGTCTCGATTTACAACGCCAGCACGCATGCCAAACATCCGCTCAATGGCATCCGCGCGAAAAACACCTCAAAACTGCACCTGATGCAAGGCCCAATCACCGTGTTCGACGGCGGCGTCTACGCCGGCGACGCCCGCTTGCCCGACCTGCCGCCGGGCGCCGAGCGACTGCTGAGCTATGCGCTCGACCTGGACGTGGAAGTGGCGCCGACCAACGACGCCAAGCCGCGGCAACTCGCCAGCGCGCGGATCGAAAAAGGCGTGATCACTGCCGTCTACAAACAGACCCGCAAGCAAAGCTACACGGTAAAGAACTCCGGCGACGCGGCCAAGACGGTGCTGATCGAGTATCCGATCGAGCAGCGCTGGAAGTTGGTGGCCCCGCAGAAACCGGCGGAAAGGACTCGCGAGATGTATCGCTTCTCCGTCGTCGCCGACCCCGGCAAGCCGGCCGAGTTGAAGATCGAGCAGGAGCAAACCGTCCACGAGCTGATCGCGCTTCAGGATCCCTTCTCCGAAAACGACGCGGGCGTTGCGTCGCTGCAACTCTTCTTGGCGTCGGACGAGATTTCAGAGCCCGTCAAGGAAGCCCTGCGTGAAGTGATCGAGCGCAACACTGAGTTGGCCAAGCTGCTCAAGCGCAAAGCGGAGTTCGAGCAAGAGATTGCGGTCATCGGCCAAGAGCAGGACCGCATCCGTCCAAACATGCAAACGATCGACCGCAACACCGACCTCTACAATCGGTACGTCAAGAAGTTCTCGGACCAGGAGGACCGGATCGAAAAGCTTCGGGAGGAAGTGAATGAAGTTCAGGTCGAAATCAACGAAGCTCAAACATCGCTCGCCGAGTACTTAGGCAATCTCACCCTCCCCTGAACGACATCTAAGCTAGTCCGCTCGGTTCATCTCCAACGCTTCATGGAGCGCCGAGTGCAGATTTTCCAGCAATTCCTCGCGTGAGGCGCCTTGAGAGTTCACGCCGGGGATTTCTTCGATCCAGCCAACCCACCAAGGATCGCGGTGTTGAATGACAGCAGTGTAGGGCAATTGCATCGGTCGACTTCTCGGAGGACTAGCCGACTAGAATTCCGGCTACGCTTGATTGTACGACAAAGCCGTCAGTTTGTCCTAACTCGCTAAGCCGCCTGCGCCGAGAAGCACTCAATCTCCAGCCGCACCAGTTCCTCGGCGACGGCCGCCGCAGTCTCCGGCCGCCGTAGCGGTTCCTTCGCCAGCATGCGGTGGATGAGCGAGGCCACGGCCTTGGGCGTCTCGGGACGCCGGCTGCGAATGCACTCGGGTTTCGCCTCGCGGTGCTGGCGAACGAGGTGCTCCGCGTCGCGGCCGACGAACGGCAGGCCGCCGGCGATGATCTCGTACAGCGTCACGCCCAGACTGTAGACGTCGCTCTGCGGCGAGGCGGACAGCGACGACGTGAGCGCCTCGGGCGCCAAATAGTTCAGCGTGCCGTACACGGGGCGCGTCGACCAGTGCCGGCTCTCGCCCGGCGTGTGGACGAAGCCGAGGTCGACCAGCGTTGCGTGGCCATCGGGCGCCACGACGATGTTCGCCGGCTTCACGTCGGAATGGATCATTCGCGCGGTGGTGTGCAGTGCGTCGAGCGCTTCGGCCACTTGCCGGACGATCCACAACGTGATTGCCAGCGGAAGTCGTCGCTGTTGGTCGATGATCCGGTCCAGAGATCGCCCTTCGAGCTTCGGGCTCACCGTGTAAAACGGCGGCTGCTCGACGCCGGCCGACAGCACCGGCAGGAGGTGCGGGTGCGAAACCTTCCGCCCGACCCACGCGGCGCGTCGCTGCATTTCAATCGCGTGCGGATCGCGCCACCATTCCTTGCGCAAGACCTTTACCACATAGCCGGCCGGTGCGTCCTCGCCCGCGTCCACTGGGCGGGCGACGTACACGCGCGCCAGCTCGCTCTCGCTAATCAGCCGGGCGAGCTGCCAGGGCCCGATGCGGCCGACGAGGCGCCCCTGGGCTCCTGTAGCGATAGGGACGGCGGCGTGTTTGGTGGTAACGGAGTGCTCGACAGTTGCCATGCGTGGTGTGCTGCTGCGGTTCAATCTGGGTCACCGCGCGATGGCACGCAACGAAAGGGCGCTGCATGCTTGGTCGCGGGGGTCGGCGGCGGGCACAGCCGACCCCAGCATTGCAAATCGACCGGCCCCGGGGCTGGCGCTCAATCCGAAGACGCCGATTTTTCCGACGGCGGCGGTCCAGGCGCGAAGCTGGGAGGGCCGCACGAGCTTTGCCGTCAGCCGCCGATGTAGCGTGCATGCACGACGCGGGCTTCCGCGGGGTCTGCCGTCCCGCCGACGATCGTTCGCCCGTCGGCGAAGACGGTCACGCGATACTGATCCACCTCTAGCCGCAGCAAGAACTCATTCGATGAAACCCGTCCTACGGCTTGCAGCTTAGCGCCCAGCGCGGAGAGCGAAATCCGCCCCGCCGACGCCGGCGCCAATTGCACCGCATTGCGCCCGCATAATGAAACGGCCGCCGCGCCGCACCGGCCGTCGAGCCACGGAAAGTCGCGATCCCCGCACGTCCGGCAAGCGTGCTTGCCACGGAGTCGCGGCACGCCAATGCTGCGACTCTGGTTGCCCCACAGGTCGACGATCGTGAGCCGCCGATTCACGGCCGCCAGATTGCCGCTCAAGATTTTGAGCGCCTCGGCCGACTGCAGCGCGGCGATCACGCTAACGACGGGGGCGATCACGCCGGTGGTCTCGCACGTCGGCTGCGACTCGGCC
>JBGSYU010000439.1:0-2603 GCA_041750715.1 Lacipirellula sp. | reverse complement strand
ACGCAGAAATACACCGGCCGCCGTCCGAGCAACAAGTTCTACCGCCAGGTCACCGAACTAGGCGCGGCCATCGCCGACGGCGGATTCGAATCGCTCGCGGGCATCGACGCCGGCGAAATCCTGATGCGCTACTAAATTCCCCTCCCTTCAAGGGAGGGGGGCAGAGAGCGGATCGCGGTTTACGTCTTTGTAGTACAGATACCGCGCCGGCGTCTTTCCCATCGCGACGAACCACTGCGGGCAGTACGACGCCATCCAAATGACGTCGCCCGCCTCGACCGGGTACCACGAGTCGCCGAGCCGGTACACGCCCATGCCGTCGAGCATCACCAAGCCATGCTCCATGACGTGTACCTCTACCTGCGGCAGCGTCGCGCCGGGCTGATAGGTGAAGAGGTTCACCGCCAAGTCGAATCGCTCGTCCTGCGGCAACAGCACCTGTAACCGCGCATCTTCGTCGCCCATGAACGGCTCGCCCGGCACGTCGGACGCGGCGCCGATCACAGCTTCGGGCAGTTCAACGCCAGGCGCCCGCTGGAACGGCTTCTCGAAGACGAGCAGTTCGGTTGGCTCGACCGCCTTGATCTCATGCGGCCGGTCCGCGGGAAAATACGCGAACCCTTCCGCTTCAAGCCGCTTCGCGGGACCGCCTCCCGGCACCTTGACCGTCACCGCGCCGATACGCACGAAGAGGAAGCGCTCGACGCCTTCTGCCGCGCCGCCGCTCATGCCGCCCGTTTCCAGCGCGACGCTCGCCTGGATGAACCGCGCCCCAAGGTGCGGCGAAATATGCACCACGGCCGTAGCGCCCTTCCATCCCGGCAGCGGCCCCCGCACATGGGCGTCCGCCGTCATCAGCGCGTGGTTTGCCGCGATACGACTGCGAGTATGACCAAACGGATTCACGCGATCCCCCTCCCCTGGCCGATTGGCCTCATTCGTTCGCCAACTCTTCGATAAACTGGACTAGCGCCGCCAAACCTGCCGCCACGTCTCCGCGCATCACCGCTTCGTCAGGATGATGGCTCACGCCGCCGGGACTTCGCAAAAACAACATCGCCGTCGGCGCCACCGTCGCCATCACGCCCGCATCATGGCCGGCGCCGCTCACCATTCGCTGCGGTTCATGGCCCGCCGCCGCAATCACCCCGGCCAACCGCTCCGTCAAATCCGCATCCATCGCGATCGCCGTATGCTCGTGATTGAGCACGCCGGAAAACTTCAACGTCGCCTCGGCCGCAATTCGCTCGGCCTGTTCTAGCAGCCGCCGGGTCGCGTCGCGCCACAGGTCGTCGTTTGCGTGCCGCACGTCGAGCGACGCCCGCACCCGCCGCGGAATGCAGTTCGCAGCGTTGGGGTCGACTTCCATTCGACCGACCGTCGCAACCAACCCCTGGGTTGTGCGCCCCACCTCATCCACCGCCGCCATCCACCGGCTCGCCGCCACCAGCGGATCACTCCGTTGGGCCATCGGCACGGTGCCCGCGTGCCCCCCCTCCCCCGTCCACTCAAGCGTCATCCGCGTCTGCCCCGCAATCGCCGTCACCACGCCCAACGGTTCGCCCGCCAATTCCAACTGCGGCCCTTGCTCAATATGCGCTTCCAAAAATGCGACGACGCCGCCCGCCTCCACCGCACACTCCCGCACCGACCGCATCCCGTCCGCCGCTTGCGGCTTAGCGCCGAACCCCTCCAGCGCCTCCGCCACCGTCACTCCGTCCGCATCGCGCAGCGCCAACATCCCCCCATCCAGCGTTCCAGCCAGCGCCCGGCTCCCAATAAACGGCGTTCCAAACCGCACCCCTTCCTCTTCTGAAAACCCAATTACCTCAATCGCGCAGGGAAGCGCCGTATTTCGATCTCGCAACGCCTCAACCGCTGCAATGCCCATCATCACGCCGAGGATGCCGTCGTATCGACCCGCATCGACCACTGTGTCCAGATGCGACCCGATCATCACCCGCCGCTGCGAATCGCACCCCGGCGGATAAAACGTCCCAATGAGATTGCCCGCCGCATCGACCCGCGTCGTCATTCCCGCCGAAGTCATCCACCCGCCGACAAGCCGATGCGCCTCCCGCATGGCCGGGGAGCAGAACACGCGCGTAATCCGCCCCGGCTCGCCGCTGCAACCGGCCAGCGCATCGCATCGCTCGAGAACCACGGTCGCGCGCTCGTCGAAGTTGCGTTCATTCACCGCGGACTCAATCAATGGCGTGCCACCTTTGCTTGACCACACCGGTCATCCGGCAGATAATAGCCGATTCGGGCGGCCCAGCGGATTATAATCTCGGCAAACGGTTTTCCAAGCGTAACCGGCGCCGATCGCAGCGACCCATTTTGCCCCCGGTCACTGACCGGGGGCTAACATAACGACGGCCACGCCCATGCGCGACCACCTCATCCTCTACATCAACGGCGTCCGCCGGGAGGTCCGCGGTCGCGATGCGTTTCTCTCGCTGTCCGATTTCCTCCGCAGCCGCCTCGGACTTATCGGCACGAAGATCGTCTGCAGCGAAGGCGACTGCGGCGCCTGCACCGTGCTCATCGGCCGCGAAGTCGAAAGGGGTCGGGAGTCTTTTGCGACTAGCGACTCCGCCATC
>JBGSYU010000438.1:0-8894 GCA_041750715.1 Lacipirellula sp. | reverse complement strand
TGTGCGGCGGGACCATGGGACGGCGAAATTTTGGCTGAAGCCCGTGCGATTGGCGAGGTCGCGGCGTTTTGGGGACCACGAGATCCGCACGATTCAAAAGCTCGTTGAAGAGAATCGAGACCAAATGTTGGAGGCTTGGGGTGAGCACTTTAATAACTGAACGAGACGTCTTTGCAGAATCGGTTAATTTCTCCGACGACTCAATGACAGTGCGGCTCGACGATGGACGAACGCTCTCCGTGCCATTGGCGTGGTATCCTAGGCTGCTTCACGGAACCAACGGCGAGCGCGAGCAGTTCGAACTAACCGGCGATGGAGAGGGCGTACACTGGCCGAGTCTCGACGAAGATATTAGCGTCGAGGGACTTCTGGCCGGAAAGCGATCGGCGGAAACCGACGCGTCGTTGTCGCATTGGCTGGCGACGCGACAATCAATTCAGTAGCGGTTATCTGCCGTCGCGGCGTCCCGAAACGACGATCCAAATGGTAGTCAAGCCGGCTCCGATCAACAGGCCTGCTTTGACCCAAGTTGGGAAGTCATTCAGCGAATAGAACGCCGCAAACATGGTGTCGCTCCAACTATCGCGTCAAAACGATGCCGATACCAGATCGCTTTCCGGGCGGTCAGTCAGCCGGTTTTTTCGCAGCTTTCTTCTTCGCAGCAGCCTTCTTGGTCGCTCCCTTCTTCGCCGCCTTCTTAGTCGCCGCCTTGCGCGTCGACTTCTTCTTCGGCGGGCCCTGTGCCGCCTTGTCGGCGAGCATGGAAATAGCCTCGTCGAAGCTAAGCTCTTCGACGCTGGTGCCCTTGCGCAGCGAGACGTTCGTATCGCCGTCGGTGAGGTATGGCCCGTAGCGGCCGTCGAGGATTTGCACCGCCTTCTCGGTGGCGGGCGACGGCTTTTCGAAGGTCCGCAGCGGTTCCTTCTTCGCCGCGACCCCGCGACCGTGGGTCTTCGGCTGGGCTAACAGGAAGACGGCCTGGTCGAGCATGACCTCCAGCGGCGAGACGTCCGCCGGCAGCGAGCGCGTGTCCTCGCCGCACTTTACATACGGCCCAAAGCGACCGTTGTAGGCCATAATCGGCTGGCCTTTCTCCGGGTGGTCGCCCAGGTTCCGCGGCAGCGTGAGCAGCTTCAGCGCGGTGGCCAGGTCGATGTCGGCCGGCGCCATTCCCTTCAGCAGCGATGCATTCTGCGGCTTCTCCTCGTCGTCGGGGATGCCGCGCTGGACGTAGGGGCCGAAGCGACCGACCTTCAGGTAGACGGGTTTGTTCGTATCGGGGTCGATGCCCAGGGGTTCCTCGCCCTGTTGGGCCTGGTCCAGAAGTTTGAGGGCAGCGTCGAGCGTCACCTCATCCGGCGGCGTTTCATCGGGCAGCGATGCGGTGCGGTCGCCCTGCTCGACGAACGGCGAGTAACGCCCAACGCGGACGAATACCGGCACGCCGTCCGCGGGCGTGCCAATCAGGATGCGGCCGATGCGGGCCGGGTCGATTTCGTCGATCTTGTTTTCGAGTTGCTTCTTCAGGCCTGGCGTGCCGTTGCCGAAGTAGAATTTGTCGAGATAGCCGACCGATTCCTGCTCGCCGCGGCTGATCGCGTCGAGGTCGTCTTCCATTTGGGCGGTGAACTGGTAGTCCACCAGCGCCGAGAGATGCTCTTCCAGAAGCTGCACCACGGAGAACGCGACCCAAGTGGGGACCAAGGCGCTTTGCTTTTTGAAGACGTAGTTGCGCGCCTGGATGGTATCGATGATCGACGCGTACGTGCTGGGGCGGCCGATGCCGCGTTCTTCGAGCGCTTTGGTGAGCGACGCTTCGCTGAAACGGCCCGGCGGCTGCGTGGCGTGTTCCTTCGCGTCGAGCGCGGTGCAGGCGAGCCGCTCGCCGACTTCGACGCTGGGCAGCACCCGCTCTTGGTCCGCCAGGTCGGCGCCGGGGTCGTCGGAGCCTTCGACGTAAGCCCGCAAATAGCCGGGGAAGTCGATGGTCTTGCCGCTCACTTGGAAGACGCAGCTCTCGCCCTCGATGGTGATCGAAATCCGCCGGCCGCGGGCGTCGGCCATTTGGCTGGCGATCGTGCGCTTCCAGATCATGTCGAACACGCGGAATTCTTCGGCGCTGAGCTGCGAGCGCATCGCGTCGGGCAGCTCGAACGGATGACCGGCCGGGCGAATCGCTTCGTGCGCTTCCTGAGCGTTCTTTACCTTCGACTTGTAGAGCCGCGGTTCGTCGGGCAGGTATTCCTTGCCGTAGTTATCGGCCACCAGCCGGCGGGCGTCTTCGATCGCCACCGAAGCTAGGTTCGTGGAGTCGGTACGCATGTAGGTGATGTGACCATTTTCATACAGGCTTTGGGCCACCTGCATCGTGCGGCGAGCGGTGAAGCCCAGCTTGCGGTTGGCTTCCTGCTGGAGCGTGCTGGTGGTGAACGGCGCGTAGGGCTTCGTGGTGTATGGCTTGTCTTCGATGCTGGCGACGCGGAACTCGCCGGAGCGAATGCGGGCCGCGAGCGCCTGGGAGGCGCTGGCGTCGAGCAGCATCATTTCGGCGTTTTTCAGCTTGCCGGTCGCCGAGTCGAAATCCTTACCGGCAGGGATACGGCGGCCGTTGACCGAGACGAGCGTGGCTTCGAGGGACTGCTTGTCGGTTTTTGCGAAGCTGCCCAGCAGGTCCCACCACGTCGCGGAGACAAACGCCATGCGTTCGCGTTCGCGCTCGACGATCAGGCGGATGGCAACGCTTTGCACGCGCCCGGCGGAAAGCTTGGGCCGCACCTTGCGCCACAACAGCGGGGACACTTCGTAGCCGAACAGCCGGTCGAGGATGCGGCGGGTCTCTTGGGCTCGCACCATGCCCTGGTCAACCTGCCGCGGCCCGGCCAGCGCGGCTTGAATCGCGTCGTGCGTGATCTCGTGGAACACGAGGCGATGGACCGGTACTTTCGGCTTGAGCAATTCGAGCAAGTGCCAACTGATGGCTTCACCTTCGCGGTCTTCGTCCGTCGCCAGGTAGAGGGCAGTGGCGCCTTTGAGTTGGTCCTTGAGCAGTTTGATCTGCTTGGTCTTGCCCGGCGGAACGATGTAGATGGGCGTGAAATTGTCGTTGACGTTCACCCCAAGGTTCGCCCACGGCTGCCCCTTGAATTCGGCGGGCACCTGCTTGGCGCCCTGCGGAAGGTCGCGGACGTGGCCGATGCTGGCCTCGACGCGATACCCCTTGCCGAGGAACTTGCCGATCGTACGGGCCTTGGCCGGCGACTCGACGATGACCAGGGCTTGGCCGCCACTTGCAGGGGATGCGGGAGTCTTCTTAGCCATCGGGCAGGTGGTTCAGCGGGTTGTACTTCGTCCCCCTCCCTTGAAGGGAGGGGTTAGGGGAGGGATTCTATTTAGCAAGTGGTCATCAAATCGCGACCAGTAGTAAAATCGCGACCAGTAGTAAACCAGAACAGAGGTCTGTCATCCTGAGCGGAGCACTGTCATCCTGAGCGGAGCGATGGACCCGCGTGAAGCTAGATTCTTCGCTCCGCTCAGAATGACTGATTCCTATTCTCCTGTCAGGGAGCGGGGTCGTGATCCAATTATCCGCCGATGGGCAACTGGGGCGTCAACAAACTTTTGCTAAGCCGCAAGGGTAGAGCAATCGGCGCCGGCGGCGCCCCCTTGCTCAGAGCCGCGCGGATCGGCGATACTTCCTTATTGGGATTGCGTTTACGTCGATTCGCCATAGAATCAGCCGTCTCAAAATCGCGATCCCTGCTGGTCAATCATTACTGCTCGCCGGGGCGGGCTGTCAAGCCTCCCGGCACAAATGGCTGGCGGCTAGCGGCTCGCCGCTAGCGGCCAGAAACTGGCTGACTTTACGTCTGGCCGCAAGCCGCGAGCCGCAAGCCGACAGCCCTTTTAGGACGATTTCATGTCTAGCCCGTTCCGTTACTTCCGCAAGCATACGAAGGTTTTTCTTGCCGTCGCGGCCGTGCTGGCCATTTTCATTTTCGTCGTGGGGGACGCCCTGAACAGCGTCGGCGGATCGGGCGACGACCGGCGCAACGCTGGCGCCACGGTCGCGACCTGGAACGGCGGGTCGCTCAACGAGGCGCAGCTCGGTTCGCTGATCGCCCAGCGGATATTGGTGAACGACTTTCTCCGGGCGCTCATCGGACAGAGCGGCATCGATCCGCAATACGAACTCCCCACGAGCGTGCCGCTGCAGGGCTTTATTTTGCCGTCGGAGCAGCTCGAGCAGGTCGAGATGGACGTCGTCAACACCGAGGTGTTGTCGAGCCTCGCGACGCAGGCGGGAATGACGGTGAGCGACGACCTTATCAATCACTACATCGAAGAGGTGGGATCGAACAAGGTCAGTGGCGAGCAGGTCGAGGGCATTCTCAAAAACATCGGGCAGCGCAACGTACGCACCAACGAAGCGATCGTGTTCAACATGCTGCGGAAGCTAATGCTGGCGCACTTTTACCAGCGAACGTACGCCGACGCGAGCATGGTGGTGTTGCCGCAGCAGCGGTGGGCCGATTGGCGGAAGGTGAACGAGCAGATTTCGGTCGAGGCGGCCGTGCTGCCGGTGGAGAAATTTTTGGCCGACGTGCCGCCGCCGAATGCGGCCCAGCTTTTGGCGTTCTACAACGACTACAAGGATTTCGACCCCGGGCGGTTTGAGAACGTGGGCGGACGGGAACTGCCTGTGCCCACGCCGGGGTTTGCTGAGCCGCGACGCGTGAAGCTGCAATATCTGTTGGGGAGTGTCGCGCAGCGGACCGAAAAGTTGCTCGACACGGTAACGGAAGAAGAGATCGCGGAGTACTACGAGGATAACAAGCGAAAAGAATTTACGAAGGCGGGGCTATTGGGGGACAGTTTGTTCGGCGAGCCTGAGATGGACGCTCCGGCGGCGGCGGAGGGAGACGCCGCTAAGCCGCAAGCGCCGCCTGTTGCGGAGGGGGAAGCACCTGCTGCGACGGATGTACCGGCGGTCGAAACTGCACCGCCGGCCGCCGAAACGGCGCCGCCGGTTGAGCAGCCAGCCGCGGCCCCTGCGGCTGAGGAGAAGGAAAGTTCATCTGCGGTTCGTCAATCAAGCCCCTTCCGCCTGGCGGCGTTCCAGACGGCGCCAGTCGAGGCTGGTGAAAGTGCGGCAGACGCTGAGCCGCCGGCGGACGCGAAGACGGCAAGCGTTGCGTCGGCGGAAGTTGATGAGGACGCGACGGCAAGCGATGCGGCGGCGCCCGCTCCCGGGGACGCGGCGGCTGGCGCGGCGGAGCCGCCGGTGGACTATGAGCCTTTGGAAAAAGTTCGCGATGAAATTCGCAAGAAGCTGGCGACCGATAAGGCGGTCGAGGAGCTTGAGGAGGTGATGAGCAAAGCGGCCGCCCGGGTGCAGACCGAGTATAACACCTACGGCAGCGAAGTCGCCAACGCGAAAGAGCTCAAGAAAAAGACGCCGAAACCGCCGGCGAAGCTGTCGGACCTCAAGTGGCTGGAGGACGAGTATGGGCTGACCTACGAGAAGACGGCGCCGCTAACGGTTCGCGAGCTGTTCGACACGGCGGTCGGCAAGGCGCGCGACGCGGCCTCGCAGGGGGTGAGCGTGTGGGAAGCAGCGTATCAATCGCTCGACCTGTACGAACCGCTGTTGGCTCAGGATCTTGCAGGCGATTATTACCTCGTGACGAAGATCGAAGACGAGCCGCGACGAATTCCCCCGTTTAAGGAGATTCGCGTGCAGGTGGAGGAGGCGTGGAAACGCGCCGAGGCCGCCAAGCTAGCGGAAAAAAAGGCCAAGGAACTCGCCGCCGACGTTGAGAAAGCGGGCACGCCGTTCGATCAGTTCTTTTTCGCAGACCGCGGGTTTGAAGCGATCAAGCCGACCGCGTTTTTTAGCTGGCGGAACTATCCCGTCGGCCGCGTGGGGACGGGCACGCCGCCCGCGGTGAGCGAGGTGCCGGAGTTGAAGAACGTCGGGCAGGAGTTTATGTCGACGGCGTTTAACCTGGGCGACAAGCAGGTGGCGGCGCTCCTGAACTTTGACCGTTCGGCCGCGTATGTGATTCGCCTCGATCGCCGGCAATATACGGACGATGAACTGAAGCAATTGTTCCTGGAAGAGGAGAACGCCTGGATGGGGCGGCGCGACATGATGCTGGAGCACCTCTCGGCGTTCACCCAGGCCGTGGAGCGGGAGATTCTTGTGGACCGCGCTGGGCTGGAGTTTGATGAGGAATGGCAGAAGCGCCGGGCGGAGCGGATTCAGCAGCGGCAGAATTAAGCGTGCATCCAGCCGCAAGGCGGCGATGATCAATAGCTAGGGGCGCGAGCCCCTGGACAGGTGTTAATCGCGGGTAAGCCCCAAAGGCGCGAGGGTAGTTGGCTGGCGTACCATCGCCCCTTTGGGGCTTCATATCCTCTACGCGACCGTGAACCAGGGGCTTGCGCCCCTGGCTACTGACCGTCGCCGCGTTGCGGCTCCGTGGCGTTGCCGCTAGCCGCGTTGCGGTTTTAGGACCGTCACCGACAGCGGCGGTAGCGTCATCTCCACCGAGAACGGCCGGCCGTGGCTCTCGCGCTCCGCGGCCATTACGCCGGGGTAGTTGCCGACGTTGCTGCCGCCGTAGTAAGCCGCGTCGGAGTTGAAGATTTCCTGGTACCAGCCGCCTTCCGGCACGCCCAGGCGGTAGTTCTGCCGCACGACCGGGGTGAAGTTGCACACCACGGCGACGAAGTCCGACGGGTCGGCCGCGCGGCGGATGTAGGCGAGGATGCTGTCGGCATAATTGTGGCAGTCGATCCACTCGAAACCGTGGGAATCGAAGTCGACCTGGTGGAACGCCTTCTCGCGGACATACATCCGGTTGAGGTCGGTCATCAGCTTCTGCACGCCCTGGTGCGTGTCCCATTGCAGCAGGTCCCACTGCAATTCGTGGTCGTGGTTCCACTCGTTCCACTGGCCAAACTCGCCGCCCATGAACAGCAGCTTTTTGCCGGGATGCGTCCATTGGTAGCTGTACAGTAGCCGCAGGTTGGCGAAACGCTGCCACAGGTCGCCGGGCATTTGGTCGAGCATCGAGCCCTTGCCGTGGACCACTTCGTCGTGCGAGAACGGCAGCGTGAAATTTTCGGTGAACGCGTAGATCAGCGAGAACGTCAGCTCGTCGTGGTGGTACTGGCGGTGAATCGGCTCGTGCCGCATGTAGCGGAGCGTGTCGTTCATCCAGCCCATGTTCCACTTGAGGCTGAAACCTAGTCCGCCCAGATACGTCGGCCGGGAGACGCCGCCAAACGCGGTCGATTCCTCGGCGACGGTCAGCACGCCCGGGTACTGGATGTGGACCTGTTCGTTGAATTCCTTGAGGAACGAAATCGCTTCGAGATTCTCGCGGCCGCCGTATTGGTTGGGAATCCACTCGCCTTCGTTGCGGCTGTAGTCGAGGTACAGCATCGAGGCGACGGCGTCGACCCGCAGACCGTCGATGTGGTAGCGATCAAGCCAAAACAGGGCGTTGGAAGTGAGAAAGTTGCGGACCTCGTTGCGGCCGTAGTTAAAGACGTTTGTGCCCCAATCGGGGTGCTCGCCTTGGCGCGGGTCGGCGTGTTCGTACATGGCCGTGCCGTCGAAATGGGCTAGCCCGTGGCCGTCTTTGGGGAAGTGGGCCGGCACCCAGTCGATCAGCACGCCGACGTGGTGCTGGTGGCAGTAGTCGACGAAGTACATGAAGTCCGCCGGCGTGCCGTAGCGGCTGGTGGCGGCGTAGTAGCCCACCGTCTGGTAACCCCAGCTTCCGGTGAAGGGATGCTCGCTAACCGGCATGAGCTGCAGGTGGGTGAAGCCCAGCTTGTGGCAGTAGTCGACGAGCTGGTGCGCCAGGTCGCGGTAGTTCATCCACTGCGTGGCGCCGTGGTGGTTCTTCCGCCAACTACCGAGATGGACTTCGTAGATCGAATGCGGAGCATTCAGCGCGTTGGCGCCGTCGGCGCGGGTGGCCATCCACTCCTGGTCGTTCCACGAATAGCTTTCGAGATCGGTGACGATGTTGGCCGTGCGGGGCGGCAGTTCGGCGGCGAAGCCATAGGGATCGCATTTTTCCGTGACGTGGCCGCCGCGGGCCTTTACGGAAAACTTGTAGAGCAGCCCGGGCTTGGCATCGGGGATGAACAGCTCCCACACGCCGCTGGGGATGTGCTTGCGCATGGCGTGCTTGCGGCGGTCCCAGCCGTTGAAGTCGCCGACGATGCTGACGCTCTCCGCGTTGGGCGCCCACACGGCGAAGTTGACGCCGGTGACGCCGCCCACGGTGCGGACGTGGGCGCCGAGCCGCTCGTAACTTCTCCAGTGCGTGCCTTCGTTGAGCAGGTGCAGGTCGTAGTCGGTGAGCAGCGCGGGGAAGGCGTAGGGATCGTGCATCGTCGTTTGCTCGCCCGCGGAATCAACTGTGCGCAGTTTGTAGGTCCGCCCGTTTTCCATATCGTGAATCTCCGGACCGCAAATGGCTTCGAACAACCCGGCAGGATGAATCCGCCGCATAGGCTTCGACTCGCCCGCGGAGGGGTCGACTAACCACGCCTGCTGCGACTGCGGCAGGTAGGCGCGAACCGCGAGGGCGCGGCGGCCGTTCTCCTCGATCGCATGCGGGCCCAGGACCTCAAAGGGGTTTTCGTGATACCCGTGGATGACGGGGTTGATAGCGCTGACGTCGACGATGGATCGCACGGGGGAGTGTCCTGTGTCTAAATGTACTTGAAACGCGGAGCGATTTCTTGGCGGAAAATCGGATTGGGGGAACAAGTGATCGGTGATCGGGAATTGCTGGGACCGATCACTGCTCACCCACGTCCTCATCCCGCGGCCAGTCCGGCGGGCCGAAACGCCTCGCCCAGCGCCGCGG
>JBGSYU010000437.1:0-15654 GCA_041750715.1 Lacipirellula sp. | reverse complement strand
TTCCGGCGGCGGCGTGCTGAGCGACGTCGGCTCCCACCGGCTCGACCTGCTCGCCTGGTGGTTCGGCCTGCCGACGCGCGTCGTGGCCGACCTGCGGACCCGCACCCAGGACTACGACGCGGAAGACTCGGCCACCGCGCTGATGCTGCTGGGCGACGGCATTCCCTGCACTGCTTCGTTTCAGTGGAACAGCAAGACGTGGGCCGACCAATTGCATATCGTCGGTACGGAGGCAAGTATTGCGTTCTCGGCGGTCGACGGGAACGAGCTGATCGTTACTCGGGGCCGCGACGTTGAGCTCATCGAGCTTCCTCGCGACGCCAACGCCCACTACGGCCTAATCGATGATTTCGCCAAGGCCATTTGCGAAGGACGCGCTCCGCAGTTCAATGGCGCCGACAGCATCGCCGCCACGCAGCTGGCCGATTGGATGATAACATCCTCGGCGCGCCAGGCTTGGGTGGAGGCGGCCCCATGACGACGCCTGCTGAAATGAACGCCTTGCGGGACCGTTTCGACGGGGTCGCACAAACCTTGGGCGAGCAGCTCGCCGCGGCGAGTCCGCGGTTCGTTACGCTGGCGGCCAAGTGGTCCCGCGACGACCTGATCCCGGGCCTCAGCGACATGGACTTCCGCATCGTCTGCGACGAGCAGACGACGGCCGAAGACTGGGTGCAGCTTGACCGCCAGTTGGGCTGCATCCATCGGCAGATGGTCGCCGACCACCCGGAGTGGAATCGCATCAACGAACACACGGCCGGCGCAGGCGTGAGCCTCGCCGAGTTTCGCACGGACCGATTTCACCACCCCGAGTACGCCGTGTGGACCGCCTGGTGGGGTCCGGGCGATCGGATTGCCGAGATTCGGGCCCGCACGCTGGCCCGGCCGCTGGCCGCCGTCGACGAACATTATCATCTCTCGCGATTCTTGGCGTACTATTCGCCGTACATCCACGGCATCGACCCGCCGATCAACCTGGGAGACATGGAGCCCAAGTACGCGCTGCACTCGAGGTGTTGGCACTACTACGCGCCGCCTATGCTATCGGCGGCGACGCTGTTGGCGCGGCGGCATTTTGCCGGCAAAAGGGAAGGTCTCCTATGGCTTGCAGAGAATGGCTTCGCAACGCAGCAAACGCTTGCCGTACTCAAACAAGTTGATGCTCACTACAACACGCCGGAACTGGGAGATCCCAAGCTGCAAGCGACTCTCGAGACATTCTTGTTCACGGCGTTCGAGGAATTATTGGACCCGGTCTGCGACGCCGTCCAGTCGTTCGAGCTGCCGCGCCCCGCATCCAAGGGGCGACTTAAGGAGCAGTTGGCAGGCACTTTCCCGGACCCCCTCGTCGAGTTGCTGGATCACGTCCGTTACGCTCACATCCGCGCGGGGCGGTACTTTTTCTACTTGAATGCTCCGCCGCACTTTTCCGCAGCCCGCCAGCTAGTTAGTGAACAATCGTGGACGCGCAAACTGGTAACTACCATCTCAAAGTCGCTGCAACTGTTGCAAGATGAAAGCGACTTGCCCCTCGCCGACTGCGTTAGCACCCAAGGCGTCGAGCACACCGCCCGCGAGCGAGAAGCATTGCGTTCCATGAAGCACTTGGCCGAGCTGCCGTCCGAAGTCGATATGCTGCGTGCTGCGTACGCCCAAGCCATCGAGTGGTATCCGGATTTTTATCGCCCGATCGAGCGTGCCTGTCAGCACGCATTGGTAAGCGAGTATCGAATGTCAACGCGTGACGCAGGGCCGAATCGACAGGCCGGCGCGCGCGTCCTGAGGTCTGCGAATATCGACCGCTGACAAAGGGCGGAGTGGCCTGCGGTTACCTCAAGATGAGCCTGCGCAGTCGCGGTCCATATCTGTCAGCGACTGTCGATGATGTGGAGAGATTGCAGAAATGGTTCAGCGCATATTTCCCTGAGATGCTACGACAAGGCAGCGATGATTGAACGGTCGAACCAGCATTCGCAGCCGAATAGCAGTACGTGATGCTCATCATTGCGACAATTCAACGACGAACCCGCGTCTGGCGATCGCTTGTTGTCGTCGCGAGTCTCGCGGCAATCGCGAGGTGGATTCCAATTAACTATGTGGCGGCGCATGACCCGGCATCAATTCTGGACGGCGGATCGGCGCCGTCTACGCTTCGCGATCAGGCCGCACCGCTTGCCGAGTTTGTATCGCCGACCGAAGCCAAACACAAACTCTTGGCGTTACAACCGTCAAATGACGACGCCGCCCTCCGATCTTCGACCCTCCACGCGCCTTTGCAGGCCGAACAATCGCGTACAGGATCGCTGACGACGCTCGACTGGTACGTCATAAGTTTCTACGGATTCGCCATGATCGGCATCGGCGTTTACTATGCGCGGCGCACCAAGACCTCGGATGATTACTATCTCGGCGGGCGCACGATGCGCCCCTCCATAGTCGGCATCTCGCTCTTTGCAACGCTACTTAGTACGCTGAGCTATCTCTCCTATCCGGGCGAGACCATTCGTAACGGCCCGATGATCCTAGCGGTCATCGCTGCTTTTCCCCTGGTGGCATTGGTGATCGGCTGGCTTCTGATACCGCACCTGATGCGATTGCGGGTCACCAGCGCGTACGAACTTCTGGAAACGCGATTTCACGTGAGCGTCCGGTTACTCGGATCGCTCATGTTCCTTTCCTTGCGACTGCTGTGGATGGCGTCGATCATCTACGTCGTTTCCGATAAGGTCTTGGCGCCCATACTGGGCGTCGATCCCAAGTGGTTGCCATTGATTTCTACGGCCTTAGCGGCCGCCACCGTAGCCTATACGACGTTGGGGGGGTTGCGAGCCGTCGTCGCCACCGACGTTTGCCAAACCGCAATACTGTTTGGCGGCGCCATCCTGACGTTGGGCCTCATCACGCGGCAGCTAGGCGGCTTCGCAGCCCTGTTGCCCGCAGCTTGGCCCTCCCACTGGCCAGCGCCGACTTGGGGATTTGATGCCGGCGAGCGCCTAACATTCGCGGGAGTCGTGCTCTCGACGCTTAGTTGGTACGTGTGTACGGCCGGCAGCGACCAAATGGCGATTCAGCGCTATCTGGCGACCCGAGACGTGAGCTCCGCGAGGCGAGTCCTAATAGTCTCGCTGATCGCCGACACGGCCGTGACAATTCTGCTGGTGCTTCTCGGCGTGGCCCTGCTATCGTTCTACGCTCGCAATCCACAAGCCCTGCCCGGCGGCATGTCCGTGGTGCAGGATGCGGATCGAGTGTTTGGGCATTACATCGTTTATGGTTTGCCGTCTGGAGTTACTGGCTTGGTCATCGCGGCCCTGCTTGCCGCTGCCATGTCGAGTCTTTCTTCAGGCGTTAATTCATCTGGCACGGTGATGGGCGTCGACCTGTTTTGTCGACTTCGCCGTCGCACGTACAGTGAAGCGGATGAACTCCGGGTAGCCCGCTGGTCGTCAGCCGTGGTTGGTCTGATCGTAGTCATCTTGAGCCTGTGTGTAGCCCGAGCCCCAGGAAATATATTCGAAGTCACCTATCGACTGGTAAACCTATTCGTCGCTCCCTTGTTCTTGTTGTTCTTTCTCGCCATGTTTGTTCCGTGGGCGAATAGCCTTGGGGCATGGGCCGGGACTATCATAGGCTTGTTAGTCGCCGTGACCATTTCTTTTTGGGAGCCGCTAACAGGTCGGCCCGGCGTCAGCTTCCTGTGGATCATCCCCGGCTCCTTCATTTCTGGAGCGTTGGCGGGATGCCTCATCAGCTTGGTTCCTATTCCAACGAGGAAACTATCGATGGACGATGCTGCCAGCGATTTGGCGGATAAACCACGCGAGGCGCCATGAACAGGCTACTTAAACATGTCGCTCAGCTTGCGTCGATTTATTTCAATCGCTTGCGCAGCATTTTCACCATAGCCGCAGCCGTGGGAGCAGCGATGACTTGCCGCACCGCGACTTCGTCATCACCGGAGAACAGCGTTCCGATGTATCATGCGGTTATTTCTGAAGGCGTCCCCTTGCCGGTCGGCCGTGCTTCCCACGCCGGAGGCGTCGTCGGCGATCAGGCTATCGTAGCTGGCGGGTCGGGCTGGAACGCCGACCGGACGCAAAAGTTGTGGTTCAGCGATTCGCTGGCATTCGACGTCCGTTCTAAGACTTGGACGCCAGGTCCGGAGTTGCCTAAGCCAGCCGCCGAGATGATGTTTGGAGACGATGGCGAGGCGCTTTATCTGGCCGGAGGTAAACACGACCAAGCAACCTATGCCGACGCCTGCCGCATCGTCCGGGTGAACGGCCGATTGACGCTGGAGTCGTTGCCGCCGCTGCCAGTTCCGCTATCTGGCGGCGCGGGGGCAATGCTAGATGGCCAGTTCTATGTGGCGGGCGGCTACGACGAACATGGCGCCATGCTGGATTCGCTCTGGGTGCTTGACGCAAATCTCCCGAGCGAAGGCTGGCGTTCACGGGCGATTCTTCCATCGCCAAAGCGAGGATACCCTGGTTTAGTCGCCTGCGACGGAGCGTTGTACCTATTGGGGGGTTGCATCGTCGAGGACGAGGAACATCCGAAACGCCAGGTCTTTAAGGATGTTTACCGCTACGACGTTCCAAGCAACGCATGGACTCGCCAGCCCGATCTGCCGACAGCCGGTCAAAGCTGGGTGGCGGCGGCTGTCGACGAACATCGGATCCTAGTGACCGGCCGAGGCGACACAAAGTATTACGACGACGTGTGGCTCGTCGACCTACGGGATAGTTCCGTCCGAGGACTAGGCAATCTGGTCATCGCTAGCTCAGGCTCGCCGTTGGTGCGCGTCGCGCCGCGGCAATGGTGGTTCATCGCAGGCGAACCAGACGCCACCAAAAGTCGCACGCCGCGAGTGTCCGTCATCGAATTGAAGTCAAGGTAATAAAGCTCACAACGACATGAAAATATCGTCGATTACTTGCCATTTGCTCACTAGTAGGTGGACGGGGGATCCCTCGTTTCCGCAAGACTTACATTCCACCGCGCTGGTGCAAATAGACACGGATGAGGGGGTGACGGGTCTCGGCGAGATTTCACTTGGGTACTTCGCCCCTGAGACGGTCCTCCCGCTGGTCGATTATTTTACGCCGGCGTTGGTGGGACAAAACCCAATGCAAATTTCACGGCTCGCCCGCGCCATGGAAACCGACGCCATCTGGTGGTCGCGCAGCGGCGCCGGACGCAGCGTCATCGGCGGTTTGGAGATGGCGCTCTGGGACTTGGCGGGGAAGGCGCTAGGCGTCCCGGTGTACCAACTACTTGGCGGCGCGGTGCGCGATTCCATCCCCGTTTATGCTTCTGGCGGCCCATCGTGCTGGCCGTTGGAGCGTAATGTTGAAAAGCTCGAGTTCTATCGAGGACTCGGCTATCGGGCGGCGAAACTGTCGACGAACTTCTACGAATGGGAAGAGACGGCCGCCGGCGAACCCCGCAAATTCGAGCCCGTGCGTCTGTCGCACGCTGCGAAGGTCAAGCGAATCGCGGAAAACTTCGAATACTTGCGGACCCACTTTGGTGACGAATTCGATCTAGCGATCGACGGTCACGAGGGGGGCGTGCCAGACCCCATTGCAGTTCAGGAAGCGATCGAAATCAGCCATGCCGTCGCTCCCTATCGACTGGTCTTTTACGAGGAACCGCTTCCTTATACTGACGTCGCCGGGTATTGCGAATTGCGATCCCGCTCTCGAGTGCCAATTGCCGGCGGTGAAAGTCTTGCAGGGATCGATCAATTTCATCCCTTTATCGCCGGCCGCGGCGTGCATCTTGTCCAACCAGACCTCGGCTATGTCGGAGGTATCGGCGAGACGGTAAAAATCCTCCATCACGCGGCGGCGCACGGCATCGACGCAGCCATTCATACCGGGGGCTGCATTGGCCCGGCGATGGCGGCTTCCTGGCATGTCGCCGCCGCATTCTCCCAGGTTAAGTGGCTCGAAATCGTCGTGGCGCCACGGCATGCCCAGGAGGACTTTTTAATTGAACCTCTTCGTCCTCTGGATGGCGCCGTGGAATTGCCGTCGGGACCTGGCTTGGGCGTCAGGTTCGACCACGACTTGTTGGAGAAGTATCGCTTCGTTCCGGGAAGCGGAGAACGAACATGACAAGACCTCTCCGCATCACGCTAAACATTGATCCGTACCGTTTAACGGAGCAGCAGCGAAGTCGCATTAGCGAATCGTGTTCCGAGCGGACGGCCGATGTTCGACTCCTCGCTGGCGTAACCGATCTCGACGGGGTCGACTCCGATGGCGCCGAGGTGCTGGTTTCCGAGGACGTACCCCGCAATCTAGCGCGCTGGCCAAACCTGCGCTTCGTACAACTTATGTCGGCAGGCATCAACCAACTGCGAGATCATCCCGTTTGGGAGACTAACATAGGTGTTGCCACCGCTGCGGGAACGCACGCCGTCGTCATTGCCCAGTACGCTACTTGCGCCCTGCTAACGCTGGTCCATCATTTGCCACGCGCTTCGACCTTCAGGTCGACGCGCCAGTGGCCCGACCGGATGTCAATGGCTAGCACGATGATCCGCGGACAGACGGTAGGTCTAGTTGGTTATGGCGGCATCGGTCGCGAATGCGCTCGGCAGCTCCATGCACTCGGCATGCGAGTCATCTGCTTGAAGAATTCACCAGAGAAGCGGCAGCACGAAGGCTTTATCGCGTTCGAGGGTTCGGGCGATCCGACAGGCTCACTCCCCGAGCAATGGTTTGGCCCCGGTCAACTCCGCGAGATGCTGCCTCTGTGCGACGTTCTACTCATCACGGCGCCGCGGACTAAGGAAACGTTCGGCATGATCGGGCGGGCCGAGTTGACGGCGCTGCCTGATGGCGCACGGGTCATCGTCGTATCCCGCGGAGGAATTGTCGATGAATCGGCGCTGGCAGAGGCGTTGACATCGCACCTGATCGCCGGAGCGGCGGTCGATGCCTACGTCGACGAGCCTCCCGCTTGCGATCACCCCCTGTTCGATGCCCCCAACCTATTAATGACCCCGCACATCTCCGGCGTCTTCAACGAATACTGGAACATTGCCTGTGACCTCTTGTGCCGCAATTTATGCCGATACGTTCGCGGCGAGCAAGTGTTGAACATTGCAGACGGACGCCGCGGCTATTAAGCACGGTCGGAGATCGAAGATTGCCAGTTACTAGCGTCCAGGCAATCGCCGCCGGTTACCTTCGTGCTGGAGAACGATCGGCGTTTACCTCAAAGGTGGCTTCCGTTCGATTAGCGTCCGGGGCCATGTAAGTAAGGAGAAAGCGATCGTGCATCGGGACCTACGAATTGCTCTATTGCTCATCGTATTGTCGCCCACAACGCAGCAATTCGTCACTGCTGGCGATGATGCCGCTTCTAGTCCCTTGCGCGAACTTAAATCTGACGATGGGATCGCCTTCTCGGTGATCGGCCCATTGCCGGAAACACCGGCGCCTACCTTGATTGTATTGTCAGGCGAGGCGCAGCAGACTCTGACTGACGACGACTATCTTCAATGCGGCACCCATTTGAAGAACCGAGGATACCTTTGCGTTTCGATCGATTTGCCATGCCACGGCTCAGACCTCCGTCCGGGCGAAGCAGAGGGTTTGGCTGGATGGAAGAATCGGTTGGACGCCGGAGAATCTCTCGTTGAAACGTTTACTTCTCGCTTGACCGGCGTACTCGACCATCTGATCGCGCATAAATATACCGATGAAACGCGAATTGCAGTTTGCGGCACATCTCGGGGCGCCTTCCTGGCGTTTCACTCGGCTGCTCGCGACCCAAGAATCGGATGCATCCTCGGCATGGCGCCTGTAACGACGCTGCTCGCCCTGGAAGAGTTTAAGATGGGAATCCATTCCAAAGGCGTCGCTGAGCTGTCGCTGGAACAAATCGTAACAAAGGTGGCCGATCGTGGCGTGTGGATCGTCATCGGCGATCAAGATCAACGCGTGGACACCGACGAAGCCGTCCGGTTTGCACGTTTGCTATCGAAAACAGCGCAGGAGCAAAACATCGTTCCGCAAATTGATTTGCTCGTTCTCGCCGAACAGCGCGGCCACACGACGCCGCGGGGCGCCGCGGCCATGTCCGCCGTTTGGTTAGAGCGGAAGTTCGCCAATGTTGAGAAATAGACTTTTGCGCTGCGGGGTCGAATCAGGATACCGCTACACGTAAACCAAAAGCGATCTAACCGATCCACCTCGTTTCTGCGTTTACCATGGTGAATTCCGTGACACTTGAGTGACGGCATGGCCGGCGAACCTACGCGACCCCACCGCAAGTAGCATATTGCAATATCGTCGTCGGCTCGATTCCCTTGGAATGGTGCGAAGCCGGAACGGCTGGCAGCCATGAAGGTGCCGCAGTCAAGCGGCTGGCGAGCGCGCACACGCGGCCGATGCAACGCACCGACTCGGTGAATTCGATTGACAAGGGTTGCCACGCAACGTTGGAGCGACATGCAGTTTCTGCCGGCTTCGCATTTCTTCTACGATGGCCGAAGCTGTTCTGCACTCAATTCATTGAGCAATGGCTGGCTGCTGTGAATTCTCTTGACATTCTGGATAAAAATATCCCAAGTCCGCTCCAAGAAATACGGCATCTCCGACGACCCTGATATGTGCGGCGTCATGATGACATTGGGGAATCGCCACAATGGATGGTCGGCAGGCATGGGATAGGCGTAGTGCGCGTCCAGCGCCGCACCGGCGATCCATTGTTCGCGCAGCGCACGCAACAGGGACTGTTCGTCGATCAAGCCGCCGCGGGCGGGATTCAGCAAGAAGGCGGTTGGCGGCAGCGACTTTAATTCTTTCTCGCCGATGATTCCGCTCGTCGCGGGCGTCAGAGGCATGGTCAGAACGAGGAAATCGAGCGATTTTAGGAACTCGATTTCCTGACTGGCGGTAAATACGCGGTCGGGCAACATCCCCTCGGGATCGCCGGCGCCCGGGACTAGGTAGTGATTTGGCCGAGGCCGCACGCCACGCGGTGCGTAGACCCATACAGTCAGTCCTAGGGCTTTAGCGAGCCTCGCTGTTTGGCGTCCGATGCCGCCGTAGCCCCAGATCCCCAGGTGCGATCCGCGAATGTCGCGCTGAAATCTTGCGGCGCGATCGAAGATGCCCGCCTCTTGATTGCGGATCAGGCCGCGCAGATCGCGCCGCAGGTTGATCATCATGGCAATGATCCATTCCGCGATGGCGGTATCGAAGACGCCTGAGGCGTTCGCCGCGCGGATGCCTCGCTGCGGTAAACCCAATTCAATCAATTGTGAAAAACCTGACGAGCAGATCTGTATGAAGCGTAAATCCGGCATGTCCTCTAGGTTTAGAGGCGGATAGGTGCAGAATAGCAGTTCTGCGGATCTGATCGCATCGGCAGGCAACTCGCGAGGCGCTTCGTCGTTAGGTTCGACGGCGATTACCTGCACGCCCTCGATCTCGGCAAGCGCGGCCATTCCCGTCGGAAGCGTCGTGACGTCGATCAAAACGTTCATTTGCAGCAGCCTTTTCAGCGGACGTTGAAACGATTCCCGATTATGGCGCATGTCCCGTGCGAGAGACGCGTTTACGATAGATGCCTACAATGCTTCTCGTAAGCTTCACGAACGCGCGCCTTATCTTGCTCGCCGAGCCCCTCGTACGGCGGCAGCAGCGAGGTAGGGAATCGCGGATTCGTCAGCCATGTAAGAACTTTATCGAACGCCCCGTCGATATTTTGCGTCGTGACATGGGAGAACAAAATAGTCTCCAACTCCGCGAATTGCCTGTGAAGTCTCCATACGGCGGAGAAATCCTGCTTCTTGGCAGCCTCGAACCATTCCCTGGTGGAGTTCGGAAACAGCGTCCCAAAACTGCACAGTAGCGAGCACTCGCCAGCAAGGGTTCCCAACGCAAATGCATTCTCCACGAAGAAGTGCTGAAGGTCGGGCGCCTGCCGCATCAGGTCGGCCACCCGCACATGATCTGACGTGCTGTTCTTGGTGGCGACGAGATTGGGAACGCCGTCGGCGATTCTTCGGTAATCGGCGCCGCTTAGGATTCGCTTCGATCGCGCCAAGTTGTAATGTAGAAACTGGCAATCGGGAAAGCTTCCGCAGACGCCACGGAAGAACGCCATCAACTCGTTATCGTTGAGCGCACCCCAACTGGGCAATGAAATCTGAAAGACCCGGATGCCCAATTCGCGGCAGAAGGCGATCCGTTCAATAATCTGCTGCATCGACAGCGAAATGACGCCAACCTGCGGACGAAGACCCGGACGGGACGTCTCGCTGGCAAAGATCCGGACCACCTGCTCAAACTGCTTGTCGGACAACGCATAGCCTTCGCCGGCGGTGCCCATCAGGTAGAGATCGGCGTAGCCGAGGTCGATCGTCCGCTGGAGATGCTCCCGAAAGACCTCAGCGTCCAACTCCCAATCGGTCTTCCAAGGCAAAACGCAAGCGGCAAGATTGCCCTGCGAGAAACGCATTTTCATCTGGAGATCGCCTTTTCCGAATAGTGCATGGTCGAATCCTCAGGTAGCTGCAGCCCCAGCAGGCGGATCGCATTGTCGCGGAGAATCAGCCGCTTTTCCGAGTCTCGGATCTCGGCACGGTCAATGCGAGCCCGTTGCGTCGCCGGGTCGTAGAGCGGCGAGTCCGTTCCGAAGAGGATCCGTTCCGCGCCGATCTCTCCCACGGCCCATTCGATCAGCCCTGAAAAGAGGCTAGCCATACTGGACGTGTCCACGAAGACGTTGCCCCGCTTGGACCGCTGAATTGCACGAACCTGGCGAGTCGTATCGCCGTCGAATCCGCAGCCGAGATGCGCCAGGACTAGTTTGGCTTCAGCGTGGTCGTCCGCAAAGGGTAGAAAATCTTCCGGCAAGCTATTCTCTTCACCGCTGTGCGTCAGAATCGTCGCGTTGTGGTCGGCGGCAAATCGAAAGATCGGTCGCCCATGTTCCTTGACGGCGAATCCATGCTCTTCAGGATGAATCTTGATGCCCACGCACCGCGGACGCGACAGCATCCGCTCCGCTTGCAAATAGCTCTCTTGCTGGAGCGGGTTGATCACCACCCATTGGAGCAAGCCCGGCGTCTGCTCCACTGCAATGGCGGCTTCTTCGTTGCCGGCAACGGCGTCCGCCTTGAAGCGCGGGAGCAGGGCCGATAGCGGGGAGACGATGGTCAGGCCGATGTTTGCGCGTCCAGCGCGATCGGCGACGGTTTGAGCGTCGGCGCTGAGCAGTCGATCCATTAGCTCAGAGCGCTCGCGGCGGTAACTGCCAAAATGAGCGTGAACGTCGATAGCCTGCAGATCCTGAAGTCCACACATCAGATTTTTCCAGATCAATGTCGACGGCGAACGGCCTGGCTCTGCGCTAGTGTCGTCCTGAGATAGTCATCGGTTGCATTGGCGGAAAAACGATCCGGCGAAAAGGCGGTGACGTCCACGCTGGGCGGCTTTCCGGCTACCATTTCCGCTAGCAGCAAGCCCGCCACGGTGTTGTAACTGAATCCGCCGGAGTGAAACGCGCCGGCGACGAAGAGGCCGGGCATGGATCGAACCGGTCCGAGGATGGGCTCGCCGTCCATGGAAAACGCGATCAGCCCCACCTGCTGTGATTCCCAGGGCACGTTCCGTAAGGCGGGTGCAAAGGCCTCGAATCTCGCTACGGCTTCGTCGCGGACATTGGCCGATGTTGATAACTCGTCCATGGCGAATCCCGGAGAATCGACGTCCCACTCTTGCCGCTCGGCAGATTCTACGCCCAGAAGAATCCGCCCGCCACGCGCCGGGCGAATGTACCCAAGGTAAGGATCGGCGTTCACCGGCGGAGCGATGAACGGCTCTGCCAGCGGAGCCGAGACATATCGCTGATGTACGAAGCTTTTTATCGGGAGTCGCAGCCCGAGCTTTTGCCAAAGCAGTAGACTCCACGAATGAATCCCGCTGATGACCGCGTCGACCTCGAAGCGGGCGTTTGAGGTCTGGACTCCCGCGATACGATCGCCAGAAAGGAGAAAGTCTTCGACTTGCTGTCCCTCGATGATTTCAACTCGCAGTTGGCGTAGCCGCTGAACGAGCGCTGCAATGTATTCGTCCGGCTCGCTATACCCGCCGCTAGGATCGTGCAGGCCGACGAAATCCTCCGGTGGATGCAGCGCCGGCCAACGGCGACCGATCTCCGCCGCCGTTAGCACTTTGTACTCTTTGCCCAGGCGGTCGTAGAGGGGAAGGAGCTTCGCTCGCTCGGCCCACATTTCCGGGGTAAAGAGGTTCAAGCAACCCTGCTCGTCGTGGTAGGCGTACCCTGGTAACTCTCGCGACAGGCGCTGGAACCATTGAATCCCCAGCCGCCGGGCCATCACGCCGGTCTCGGACCAGAGCAGCCCGGTCGTAATCCCCGCAGCGCGGCTGCTGGACCCGGATCCAATACTCTGCTTTTCGATGACGACGACGCGCGCATCCTGGTTCGATGCCAAGTGATAGGCGGCGCTTAGGCCAATCACGCCGCCTCCGACAATTACGACCGTTGGACCTGACACAGAACAACTCCATCGAATACTGAACTCACGCGATTCGAGTAAAACCCTGGTGCTTCACTGGTCCGCCAATCCTTTTCTTAACGTCGCCATCACGCAATGCTTCGCTGAGTTCGCCCAGCGCCTCATCAGCCGCGATGAGGTAGAGCCGCACATGCCGCGGCTCGTGGGCGAGACTTGGATAAAACCCGCTGGCAGCCAGGAACCCGCGGTCGAGCATTCGAATCGTAAAAAGAGTTTGCAGGGCCGCAGCATCCGGGTGGCCGAATTCGATGATCGTGATCGCGGGGTGCCCCACAAGCCTTAGCGGCACGCCGTGGCGCTCCGCCGCGGAACGCAGGCCGCTGCGAAACGAAGAGCCGATTTCTGCCACATGGGCTGGCAGGTCGTTCTGCTTCATCTTCTTCAGTGTGGCCAAAGCGGCGGCAAACCCCAGCCCCTCCGTCCATAGCGTGCTGGAAATGAACGACTCCTGGGCGGCCTGCATCGTGCGAGCGCGCCCGATGATAGCCGCGATCGGGACGCCATTGCCGAGGGCCTTGGCAAAAACGGCGGCGTCGGGCGCCACGCCGTAACGCAGGTGAGCGCCGCCTAGGTGCAGGCGAAAGCCGCTGGTGATTTCGTCGAAGATCAGGGGCGCCCCCGCCCGATCGGCCAGATCGCGCACGCCTTCGAGGAACCCAGGCGCCGGCTCAAACGTCCGCGTAGGCTCCATGACGATAGCCGCGAGGTCGCCGCCGTGCCGCTCGACGATGGCGTGCAACTCATCGAGCTTGTTGTAGGTGAAGGGAAGGGCCGTGCCCGCGAGAGCGCCCGGCACTCCGGCCGGTTCGAGCCCCGCAAACAGATGGCCGCCCAAGAGATCGTCCGAGCCGCCGGCCGACACGTTGGCGGCCAGGTACCAGTCGTGCCAGCCGTGATATCCACAAAAGGCAACGATGCTGCGCCGCGTCTGCGCCCGAGCGATTCGGACCGCGATCGACATCGCCTCGCCGCCGGTCCGGGCGAATCGCGCCATGTCCGCCCAGGGATGCATCTGCAGCAACACGTCGGCGAGGGCCGGCTCGTCCGGACTGTTGAGCGTGCAGGTGGAACCCAGATGCACGCGGCGGACTACGGCCGCGTTGACGTCGGGATCGGAGTAGCCCAGCAGGCATGTGCCGACGCCCAACGTGGTCATGTCGGTGAAGCGTCGCCCGTCGACGTCGGTGACTTCAACGCCGTTCGCCTCGGCAAAATAAGCGGGCCAACGCCCCGGTGCGTACATCTCGGGACGTTTGCTGAGCAGTTGAGTTCCGCCGGGAATCACGGTCTTCGCGTGGTTGTAAAGATCCTGTCCTATGCTGGACTCTGGGGATCGCAGCCCAAGCAGGTCGCGGGCATTGGTGCAGAAGATGCGCTCGACGTCGGCGTCGGTGAGTCCCAACTGACGACACGCTTGGCGCAGAGCGAGTAGCGATTCGATGCCGACCAGCGTGGGCGCCGAGTGCGGTGAGCTTTCCCAGTCGACATTGTGCTCGTAGAGCCAGAAGAACCCTTCGCCCAGGCTCGTGCATCTCCCCCGTATATGGCTGATCGGGAAGTCGGTGCCGAACATCAGGCGCCCCGCGCCGAATTGCCGGACGATCGCCTCGAACGCGCCCGGTTCGCAAATGGCCGAGGTGTCAAAGAAGACGTTCTCCAGGCCAGCGAGCGATGCGATTCCCTCGACCGTATGATCCGCGCAGAAGCCTCGTCCGGCGTGCGCCAGGATGAGCTTCGCGCAACCAAATGTTCGCAAGCGTTCGCACAGCGCTGCCTGATTTCCGGCGTCGGCTAGAGCGCGCGGCTTGACGATGTGAAGCATGATGACGAGCCCACGGCGATCGGCGATCTCCCAGGCCCAACGCGGCAGATACTCATCAAGTTCAGCACTGGGCGTATCCGGCCTCTTCGCGAACGTGTGGTAGACCTTGAAGCCGGCAAATTGATGCGCGTCGAGCGTAGCCTCGACCGCATCCGGCGGATCATCGGGACAAATCAGCATGAGGCCCCGACTCTGCGGGGCGCCGCTCACTTCCCTCGCGACGAACGCATTCGTCGCGGCTCGATCGACCTTTGGGGACGAGGGCAGACCGAAGAACAGTCCATCGTTCGGACATCGGTCGCCCATCCAGGCGGCGGTGTGCTCGCGATATGTCGCGCCGCCCACCTCGTCTTCGCTTGACTCAAACTCGTCTAGCGGAAACAGCCCGGAAGCCGAAAGGGTGTACCAGTGCGCATGAACATCGAACGAGTCCGGCGGGACAAAACCGCGGAGGCGGCGATCGAACAGTTGCCGATCCCGAGGCGTGATTTCGAATGCCGTCGGTCGGTAGAGTTGGGACGCACAAAACGGCTTTGGGACTTGCATGTCGTGGAGCTTAAGCGTGGAACGCCAACGATGACCGGCACATGATGGGCCGTATTGAAAATGGGATCATAATCTGTGGGGATCGACCCTCCGAATCATACTTGTAATTCTCCGGTAGTGGTATACCATCACAGATTATTGAGAGACTTAGGCGGGCGTTCGGAACAGAGAACTAAGAGGCTTGCTGCATCCGCTTCTCGACCACAATGAAAATCGTTGACCAGGGAACAGTGATCGCTAGCAGGCCTAAGACCGACGCAACGAGTTGCTGTTTCCCCACAATCTGTGCGTTGCCGACTGGGCGTTGGCTGGCCGGATTCCGACTTGCCCCCGCAAAGTCTGCCCGCGCCCAACGGGCGTTCGTGGCCTGGTCCGACGATCGGGGCGGCGCTTGGAGTCCTCCGACCGAAGTAGCGCCGTCGCCCACGGTGCTTGGGGGCCAATTCGGGAGTTGGCGGGCCGTCGCCTGCACGCCCCTCGGCGGCTCGCGAGTCGTCGCCCTCCTCTTGTGGGAAGACGTCTCCAACCCGCTGACGCCCATGTTCAACGAGCAGACCGAAGGCGTCGTCGATATGAAGCTGTTCACCGCCGTCTCCGAGGACGGTGGCGCCCATTTTTCACCGCCTCGGCCGGTGAGTCGCGGACGCTATGACGCCGCGCCGACGCCGATCACTGGCGCCATCCTGCTTCTGCCCGACGGGCGGTGGGCGGCGCCGTT
>JBGSYU010000436.1:0-3726 GCA_041750715.1 Lacipirellula sp. | reverse complement strand
ATCGAGCGCCACGATGCGAATCGGGAACGGCGCCGCCTCGCGCGCCGCCGCCAGTTGCCGCCACGGGCCGTCGGCGCCGCTCTGCCAGCTCAGGGCTTGGTTGTCGGTAACGACGACGATCCGCCGGCTGCTCAGCCCCTCGGGGGCATGGAGCTGAACCGCCGCACGGAGGCACTCGATCAGTTCGGCTTTCCCGAGCGTCGGCGTCAATTCGTCGACGATCTGCCGCAGCTTCCGCTTGCCGGCAGCATCGGCGATCACCCCTTCCGCCGTCGCCCATTCCGCCCCGGCGGCCAGCACGATTTGCACCGATTCATTGCCGGAGGCTGCGTCGATCGCGTCCGCGGCGTACTGCTTCACTCGCGAGATGACCGATTGCCCTTGCGCTTCTCGCGAGGTCGACAGCGAGTTGTCCAGCACGAGGATCAGCTCGCCGTCGGCGCCGTGGCCCAGCCAACTGCTGCGAACCATCGGCCGGGCGAGGGCGAACACCAGCGCCGCGACGGCCGCCAGCCGCAGCAGCATCAAGAGCAGCTCTTCCAGCCGCTCGAGACTGCGACCCTTGGCGGCCGCGGTCGCGAGAAACTGCATGGCGCCCCAGGGAATGACGTCGCTCTGCCGGCTGCGGTACAGATGGATCGCCACCGGAACCGCGATCAGCGGCAACGCCATCAAGAATGCTGCTCCCAAGAAGCTCAATGCCGCTCGTCCTTAGGCCCGCGCCCGTGCATGTCCCATGGTCTTCATTGCCGCCCGTCGCCGCAGGTAGAACGCCAGCGTCTCGCCCAAGTCGTCCCCCGTCGAAAACGTCATCAGGTCGACGTTCACGTCGGTCATGCTCTGCCGCAGAGTATCACGAAACGCTTGGAACTCTTTCAGGTAATGCCGGCGCACCGTATTGGGGTTCACTCGCATCCGTCCGAAGAGTTCCATATCCTGAAAGAACGCTTCGCGCCGAAATGGAAACGTCAGCTCTTCGGGCGCCAAGATCTGCACCACGACCACGTCGTGCCCATGAAAGCGAAACAGCTCTAGCGACTGCTTCAGCTTTGCCACATCGCAGAAGCAATCGGAAAAGAGCACCACCATGCCGCGACGAGCGAGCCGCCCGGCGAGCCGCGAGACCGTCTCCGGCAACTTCGAATCGCCCTCGGGCTGCGTGCCGCCGATAAGTTCCAGAACTCGCAACAGGCGCCCCGGCCGCGAGGAGGGCCGCAAAAACTCGAGCCCGCCGCCGCCGGCAAGCGCTAGGCCGACTCCGTCGCGCTGGCGCACCAGCAAGTGCGCCAGACTCGCCGCCGCCATCTGGGCGTAACGCCACTTGGTCACCGTCGACATGCCGAAACCCATCGAGCCGCTGGCGTCGACCACCAGCAACGCCTGCACGTTCGTTTCGTCGTCGTACTGCTTAACGTAGTAACGGTCCGACCGGGCGTAGTGACGCCAATCGAGCTGCCGGATATCGTCGCCGCGGGCGTAGGGGCGAAACTCCGCGAAGTCGCTGCACCCGCCATGGTGCGCCGAGCGGTGCTTGCCTGACAGCAGTCCGTCGACCACGGTGCGGGTAATGAGTTCTAGCTGCCCCAGTTTGGTCAGCGTTTGCGGATCGAACGCCAGCGTTGTTTTGGGGCTGGGCGCCGATGAAGTGCCCGTTGCCGGCGCGCGCGCAGCATCGTCGTCCCGCCGCTGGCGGAGCGAGTCGACAAAACGCTGCACTCGTTTGACTTCCACGTCACATCGGGGGAGGGATTGCAGTTGCGTTGAGACCCCGGAGGCAAGCTTGCCTCCGGCTATTTGCGTTGTTCCTACCGCACCGCGGCGCGCTGTCGCTCCACCAGCGTCTTGACGATGTCGTCCGTTTCCAGCCCCGCCGCCTCGGCGTTGAACGTCGGAATAATGCGGTGTCGCAGCACGGGCAGCGCTACCTCGAAAATGTCTTCGGTCGTCACATGGCAGCGCTTGTTCAGCAGCGCCCGCGCCTTGCCCGCACGCAAGAGCGCGATGCTCGCTCGCGGACCGGCGCCATACTGCACCTTGTCGCGGAGGTCGGCCGGCAACCGGCCCTCTTCGGGCCGCGTCATCCGCGCCAGGTCGATCGCCGCTTCGTAAACATGGTCGGCCATGATGACCTTCGGCACGATGGCCTGCATCGCCAGCAGCGTTTGCGAGTCGATCACATGCTCGATGTCGTAGCTGTAGTCGGTCGTCTGCCGCCGGCAAATCTCCCACTCGTCGTCGCGGCTCGGGTAGTTCACCTTGATCTTCATCAGGAACCGGTCGAGCTGCGCCTCGGGCAGCGGGTACGTCCCCTCCACCTCGATAGGGTTTTGCGTCGCCAGCACGAAGTACGGTTCCGGCAAGGGGTAGGTGTGGCCGCCCATGGAAATCTGGTGCTCTTCCATTGCCTCGAGCAGCGCGCTTTGCGTTTTGGGCGGCGTGCGATTGATCTCGTCGGCCAGCACCAGATTCGCAAACAGCGGGCCCTTGAGAAATCGGAACACCCGCTTGCCGGTGGTGCGATCCTCCTCCAGGACGTCGCCGCCGGTGACGTCGCCGGGCATCAGGTCGGGCGTGAACTGAATGCGGTTGAACGACAGATCCATCAGGGAGGCCATCTTGGAAATCAGCAGCGTCTTGGCCAGCCCCGGCATTCCTTGCAGAATGCAGTGCCCGCGGCACAGGATGCCGATCATGAGCTGCTCGGTGACGTCCGTCATGCCGACGATGACGCCGGAGAGCTCATCGCACATTTGCCGATACTTGGCGTGCAAGTCGTCGACGACCCGTTCGACCTCGTCGGGCGTGGAATGGGGCGTGAGCACCTGTTCGTTGTTGTTCGACATGGCATTGATTCCCCTCCCCGAAAGGGAAGGGCTAGGGGAGGGATTTAGTTGCGTTACAAACTGGCATGGGAACTGAACGCTCGGTCATTCTGAGGTACTCCGAAGAATCTGGCTGGACCCTTCGGAGTACAGGGTTATGCATTCGCTATCAGCCCCGGAGGGGCGACGTAATGTAGCCAGGGGCGCAAGCCCCTGGATTCGTCGGTTGCGTTCGGCCAAAGCCCCGTTAGGGGCGACATCGCTCGTCGGTTCCAGGAAAGATGTCGCCCCTAACGGGGCTTGGAGTTGTTGCGTCGCTCTAACCAGGGGCTTGCGCCCCTGGCTACATGACTCGGCCCCTCCGGGGCCAAGACGCTGGCAAATGCATAATCCTGAGTACCTCAGGGTGACTACTTCTGGAGGTTGCAGTTGTCCTGGCAAACTAGTTCCTACTTCGCTTCGTCATCATGCTTTATTGCTTCAGCCGCGCTTAACAGCCCGTCGCCATCCGCGTCGAGCTCTCGAAACTGCTCGCTGGCGCCCAGAAATTCTTCGCGCGACAAATCGCGATCGCCGTTGCGATCCATGCTGACGAACCACGCCGGCGGCTCGTTATTCTTCGGCGGCGCCTGCGGGCGCAAGGCCCGGCTCGGCGCTGCAAGCAGCGTATGTGCGTGCGGGCCGAGGGTGACTCCCACGCGAATTGGCCGTGGAATCTCCCGGGCGTCGATCTGCCGATCCTCGTTCGCATCGAGCGAGGTTAGCAGTTCGCCCAGCGTGCGCCGCTCGCGCTGCGTCAGCCGCTGATCGCCATCGGCGTCCAGCATGGCGAGGAGCGGCTGGCCGCCGACCACGGCGCCCATCGCCCCCTGCGTGCCGACGCCACAGGCATCGTCGCGACTGG
>JBGSYU010000435.1:0-5537 GCA_041750715.1 Lacipirellula sp. | reverse complement strand
CAACGGCGAACACCGCGTCGGCCATGCCGGCGCCGCTTGGCTGGGCATTCGTCCCGAAGACCTGTACGCGGCCGCGGCCGGCCCCTCCCTCGGCGAGGTTTCTCTCGACGTCGTCGAGCAGATGGGCCACGAATCGATGGGCTATTTCCAGCTCGCCGGCGAGCGCTGCGCCATGCGGCTCGCCCCCGACAGCGGACTCTCGGCGGGAGACTGCATCGAACCCCGCGTCCGCCCTAATAGCTGGCGACTGTTCGCGGACGACGCGGAGGGGATGAGAATTAATTGAACCGCCACATTTGCTTGGCGACCTTGGCGTCCTTGGCGGTTCAATTCCTTAACGGACCTTTCCCCCCACAAAAGGATTCGTTCGCCGTTCGTGGCCGATGCTCGTCACCGGCCCATGTCCTGGCAGCACGACCGTATCGTCGGGAAGCGTGAACAACTTCTCGCGAATCGAAGCGATCAGCGCGCCGGAATCGCCGTCGGGGAAGTCGCTCCGCCCGATGCTGCCCGCGAACAGCACGTCGCCGCCGAGCACGATCATCGGGGTCAGGTCCTTCGCGACGAACACGATATGTCCGGCGCTGTGGCCCGGAGTGTCCAGCACCGTCCACCTAATTCCGGCCAGGTCCAGCAGCTCGCCTTCGCGTACGGTGCGGTCCGCTGGCGGGCTGACCAGGGGAACGCCGAAGCCGGCGGAAAGGTTCTTGACCGGATCGAGAAGCTTGCTCGCATCGCCGGCGCCGATGATCAGCGGCGCCGTTGGCCAGGACTGCTTCATCGCCGCGTTGCCGGCGATATGGTCGGCGTGGCCGTGGGTGTTGAGGATGGCGACCGGCGTCCAGCCTTCCCCCTGGACGGCCTCGATAATGCCATCAGGTTCCAGCCCCGGGTCGACGATCACGCATTCCTTTGCGGCGGGCAGGGCGAGAAGATAGGCATTCTCCTCAAACAGGGTAGAAGTTACCGTTCGGATAATTGGGGGTGATTTATCGCTCTGCACAGTTTAACCTTTCCTTTGCGGTAACATCCCGATACCATCCCCGCCTAGAGGTTGGGGCTGAATCGGTTGCGTTGACGCGCCCACCGGGCTGCGACGATTGTAATTGTTTCGCCCGAACAGAACGATAGTTACGAAGCGGTAAGAAAAACTGCCAACCCCCGCCTCGCGCCGGCGCCGAGCCCGCCCTGGCCACGACGACGCCATTCTCGAGCCTTGCAAGAGAATAAAACCGCGTCCGCCCTGCGAGCGAACGCCCCGCCCGAACTTCCCTCGATAATGAGCGCGACGCGGAACGCGATTTGCTTTTTGCCTCCGTTTCGCCGACCCAGCCACGCTATCGAGCTTGATGACTGCTTAGGAGAGCGCCGAAAAATGAGCTGCCCCTTCCGTTTCCATGTCGCTGGTCTATCCGCTCTATCCGCCTCAGCGCTGACGCTAGCGATCTTCGGCGCTACGGCAGTGGCCGAAACGCCCTTTGGCCTCGTCGAGCCGATTTACCGGGTCGCGTATGAGGACGAAACGACGCCGACGGAGCAACCCGCTGAACAAGCGGCCGCTCAGCCCGTTCAAGACGCGACGCAGATCGCTGCTCGCATCGCGCCGGCTGTCGCTCCGCAGACGCCGTTCAATCTCGAGCAAATCCCCGGCCAGCACCCGCTCGTTCCGGCACTTCGCATGGCTGAAGAGAGCGTTAAATTTATCGACGCGAACATTAAGGACTACTCGGCGATTCTCTACAAGCAAGAGCGGATCGACGGCGAGCTGCAGGAGCAGGAAGTCGCTTACGTGAAGGTGCGGCACCAGCCGTACAGCGTTCACATGTTCTTCCTGAAGCCGAATAAGGGCCGCGAGTGCCTGTACGTCGCCGGACCGAACGGCGAAAAGAGCGATTTGCACGCCCGCGATTCCGGCTTCCGCCGCAAGCTCGGCGTTTTTAAGCTCGATCCGGAGGGCCGCCTGGCGATGGCGGGTCAGAAGTATCCGATCACGAAGCTCGGCATCCGTTGCCTCACGACCGAGCTCATCACGGTCGCCTCGAACGACATTAACTACGGCGAGTGCGAGGTTCGCACCTTGCAAACGACCATCGGCACGGCCACGGACAAGCGGCCCGTTACTGTGATCGAGGTAATTCACCCCACGCCGCGCCGCAACTTCCGCTTTCACAAGGCGCAAGTCTTCATCGACAACGAGTTGCGTGTGCCGATCCGCTACGCCGCGTACCTCTGGCCGGAAAACCCGGGTGAAGAGCCGCCGCTGGAGGAAGCGTACACGTATCTCAATCTGAAGCTGAACAACGGCTTTACGGACGCCGACTTCAATCCCAAGAGTCCTGAATTGTTCAAGGACTAGCGGCGGAGGGTGATCTTCCCTGCGAACGTTCGCGCTGGCAGCTAACGAGTGTCATCCTGAGCGGAGCTCATCGACCCCTGCAGCCCCGGCCTCTGGCCGGGGGTCGGCTCGCATTACGTTAGACCTATGCTGCACGCAACGCGACCCCCGGCCAGAGGCCGGGGCTGAAACGGCTCTTTCGCCGCGTAGTCGTCAATAGATTCTTCGCTCCGCTCAGAATGACTTTTTCGGCGAGACGCTAGTTCTGCGAGACGCTAGCAGGTTGTGGTCAAGCGGCCCCGGCAGAGTCTCGCCATCTTCAGCCGCCCCGTCTTCCGTCGGCGAGCGTGGCAAGCTTTGCGGGCTGCGGGAGGGATTCTCAATCCACCGTACGCGCCGGTTCGATCTCAAGGTTCGTGTCGGTAAACCTTGACGATTATGCTAGCAGCGCTCGCTGCGGCTTGCCTTCTCTCAACTCCGCCGAGCAAGATCGCTCCTCGATGCGGCGGCAGCGTTCTGCGCGATTTGGGTCATCAACCCTTACCGTGAGAACTGTGGCGGTCTTCTTGGCGTGCGCTGCGGCCGGGTTCTGGTTGGCGCCGAAGGACGATCGCTCGCCGCCGTCGCAGAGACTCGACCGTGAAGTTCGTAACGCCGGTTCCGGTACGCGCTCCCCTTCCGAACTGAGCGAAGAGATCCAGGCAATGCTTGCCAAGGGCGGCTGTCCGGGATGGATCGCAATGGCAAGCGAGCCAGGGTTGTTGCAGTCGTCCCACAAGGACACCGCAACCGTTTACGACGGCTCGCTTCAACAAGCGACCGCTCACGACGATGCGCCGCCGGAAAGCGCGGCGGAACGCGCCGATCCTCAAATCCCGCGGCTTGCAGAATTGCCGCCGGTGTCCGACGACGAGCTCATCAGCGAAGAGGACGATTTGCTGCTTAGCTCGCCGGAAGTTAGCGGAACGCCGAAGAACGAACGTGCGCCCCCGACGGACGACGCGGACAACGCGACGGTCAAACCCGCGTCCAAAGCGAAGCCTCAAGCCGCACCGCACGAGTATACGCCGCAGGAACTTCTTCGTAAGCGGCCGCTTTCAGCAACGCCGTCGGCAACGAACGAGGCCGATGACCTGCTCGACGCGAAGGACGATTTGCTCAGCCCCGATGTAGTTACGCCGTTGCCGCCGGTTCCGCGCGATGAATTGCTCGACGACCGGGGCGACCTGTTGGCGCCGCCGGTGGCGTTACCGGAGCAGGCCGATGGGTCGGCTTCGCCGGCGGAAGTTTTGCCGACGCCGCTTGAGGAGAGGACGCCGGGGCCGGGACGGCCCGGCTCGCTTGGCTCGACGAGCGCTGCGGATGACGGCACGCGCTGCGAGTTCGTCGCCACATCGCTCTACCCGTCCGCGAGCGCCTGCCGTACTTGCCACGAGAAAATCTACGACGAGTGGAGCATCTCGAGCCACGCCTACGCGGCCGTGTCGCCGATGTTTCACAAGTTCGAGCAGAAGATTAACGATCTGACCAGCGGCACGATCGGCTACTTTTGCTATCGCTGCCATGTGCCGGTCGGCACCGCGCTGGGGCTGTCGCGGGGGGCGCCCATTTACGATGCGCCGCCGGTTGCGCGCGAAGGCGTGACATGCATCGCCTGCCATCGCGTTCGCGAAATGTACGGCAAGACCAATGGTGAGCGGCGGATTGAGCCCGGTGATATTTTCGCGCCGGTCTACGGCTCCATCGGCGGCGACGGCGTCGCCATCGCGGCGTCGCAGAAGGACAACTTCAAGGTCAAAACTTCGCCGCACGACAAGCGCCCCGGCCAAGAGATGCACGCCGAAGCGTTTTGCTTCCCGCAACTCTCACGCAGCGAGTTTTGCACGTCGTGTCATCAGGTCGCCGTCTACCCGGGCATCAAGCTCGAAGTGGTGTGGGAGCAGTACCGGGCCTCGCCGGCGTGCAAGAAGGGCATCTCGTGCCAGGACTGCCACATGGGCCGCATCCCTGGCGTGCCGAGCGGTTACGAGGTCGGCCCCGCCGCCGAGATCAACAAGAAGAACGTCAACGCGCATCGCAAACATGCCAACCACGCGTTTTACGGTCCTGGCTATTCGATCGCGCACCCCGGCGTGTTTCCGTTCAACCCCAAGGCCGAGCGCTGGTCGATGCGCGACTGGCTGCTGTTCGACTGGCGCGCCGGTTGGGGAACCGACGCGTTTGAAGACGCCGTCGACGACGGCAACATCCGCGTCGCTTTCCCGCCGGTGTGGCAAGAGGCCGACGACCGGTACGACGCTCGCGAGATCATCGACGCCAATCTGAAGAAGAAAGTTCTGAAGGACCAACTTCGTGCGCAGGTGATGGAGAACGGATCGCATATCGAAGGTCCGTTCTTCGATAAACCCCGCATGCGGGGGCAGGACCTCGAGTTTCACTACGTCATGACCAACACGAACGACGGTCATAACTTGCCGACCGGCTCGCTGGGGGCTCAGCCGCAGTTGTGGGCGAACGTGGTGCTCATCGGGCCCAGCGGTGAGCGGCTGTGGGAAACCGGCTACCTCGACAAGCTCGGCGACCTCGCCGACATCCATTCCGACGAAGTTCGCCATAAGCGCATCGCGTACGACTGGCAGTTGTTTAACCTCCAGACCATGTTCCTCATCACAGGGGCCAAGGGAACCGACCGCGAGTTTCCTTTGCCGGTGAACGTCGACGTCGATCCGCTCCCGTTCATTCGCCCGGCGCCGCAACCGGTGTCGGTGATCAACCATCCGCCGTTTATTCGTATGGAGGCGCGATCGCTGGCGCCGTTGGGCGCTCGGCGCGTGCCGTACAAGGTTCCTGGGCGTTTGCTGCGCGAGCCGGGTCGCTACCGGCTGTCGTTCCGCATGCGGAATCGCACGGAACCGATGTACTTCATGCGTTTCTGCGATTCGACAACCGAAATGCAGCGGGCGATGATCGAGGGGACGCTCGATTTTCACGAGTCGAGCGTTGAGTTCGACGTACGGTAATCTCGTAAGCAAAGACAAGGACCGCGAATTACGCCAGTGGACGCGAATCAGTCAGCTTCGCCGCTGCGGTCTGCGCTGAGACGCTTGGTGCGTCGTCAGTTCCGGCTGCTGTGTGCGCTGCTGACTGCGTCGGCAAGTGGAATTGCGTGCGTCGACGAATCGCCGGGGGCGGCGCCGCTGTT
>JBGSYU010000434.1:0-2970 GCA_041750715.1 Lacipirellula sp. | reverse complement strand
CCCACGATTAGCCTGCACGGCCCCAGCCGAGCCGACTGGTGCGGCGCCTACGGCAAGCACAACATTTGCCTGCAAGCGCGCTACGAGGACGGCTCCGCTTTAGAACGGCGCCAAGCCGACGACGCCGCCATGCGGGCGATCGGCATCGACATGGCGTACGCGGCCTGCCGCGAGCTGCTCGATCGCTCGCCGCTACGTCGCTGCGGCTAGTTCGTTCGTTAGCTGCGCCAAATATGTCATTCTGAGCGCAGCGAAGAATCTAGCGCCACGGCAGATTCTTCGCTGCGCTCAGAATGACGGAATACTCGGCAACGCCTACGACAGCACTTTGTCGTAAACCCCTTCCAGCGTGCCGATAAACTTCGCCCACGAGAAGATCGTCAGCGCCCGATCGCGGCCTGCCTGGCCCATTTGGCGGGAGAAGTCGCGGTTCTCGAGCAACGCCAGCACCGCTTCGGCGATGGCCTGACTATCGTTCACAGGGACGAGGATGCCGGTCTCGCCGTCGGCGACCGACTCCGGCGCCCCGCCGGCGCGGCACGCGACGATCGGCTTCGCCGAAAGCGCGGCCTCGACGTACACCAGCGCGCACGGCTCGCGGCGGGAGGGCAGGGCCAGTACGTCGATGGCGTTCATCACGTCGGCCGAGTCGCGGCGAAACCCGGCCAGTCGCACTTGCTTGAGGAAACCGCCGGTGCGCGCCCGCTGTTCGAGTTCGTCCCGCAGGCCGCCGGTTCCCATGATCCAAAATTGCGTCGTTGGCGCCGCCTTCAAAATACACGGCATCGCCGCAAATAACTCGCGGTAGCCCTTCTTTTCCGAAAGGTGGGCGAACGTGCCGACGACCGGCGTCTTTGCATCCGCGCCGAACTCCGCCCGGACCGCGAGGGGATCGCGAGTCGGCCGAAATTCCTCGGGCGACAGTGCGTTGTGCAACACCGTGATGCGATCGCCAGGGACGCCCTGCTCCATGAGATCATCGCGGACCGCGCCCGAGACGGCCAGCAAATGGCTCTGCCGCCGGTGCCAGCGGGCGGACGTGAACCCGTGAACGTGGCCGATCGACTTCGGCCCGCCCAGCGACTCGGCCCAGCCGCACCACCAACTTGCGGTCGACAGATTCGACTGCATCAACTGCGAGCCGTGGCGCTTCGCCGCGCGAAGCAGGGCGCGAATCGCCAGCACGTTCGCCTTGCCGCCGATGCGCGCCGGCTCGACGTCCGACAGCCGGCTCTGCATCTCGGCAAGCGCCGACGAATCGTGCTTGACCAGCACCCGCATTTCGTGCCCACGAGCGCGCATTTGCTTCGTCAGCCGGCAAACCTGCGTCTCGGCGCCCGACATGTGCGACGGCGTGATCACCTGCAGCACGCGACGCGGGCTAACGAGCTTCGCGGCGATCGTCGCGGCGTTCGCCGCGCGACGGGAGTGAATCGACGGGTGGCTGACGGACATGGCGAATCCTCGGTTTCCCGTCATCCTGAGCCCTTCGGAATACTCAGGGTAGACTCCGCGAAGGATCTAGCGAGTTGCCAGATTCTTCGCTCCGCTCAGAATGACGGTTCTCGGGACGAGAAACCTCGTAACGCTACGCGACCTGTTTCTTGCTGCGACCGTATAAATACGGGTTCATCGTCGGATCGTTGTACATTTTCATCTGCCGGTACACCTTAAGCACCTTGCGGCCCGCGGCCAGATCGGCGAGCAGCTCCGCCAGCGACTGCGAAAGGTCCGCCTGCTGTGCCCGGCAACGCTCGAGCCGTTGACTGATCCGTTCGACGTGCGTCCGATCGACGTCGGTCCGCTGAAGCTGCTCTTGCAGGTGAAAAATCCGTAGCGACATGATCGACAGCCGATCGCAAGCGCTGCCCGGCGTTTCCGTATTGAGCCGCGCATCGGCCGCCGGTTTCGCCCCGGACTCGACGAGCATTTCTATCAGCGCCTCGTCGATCCGCTCGATCCAGTCGTTTCGTTGCTGGTTGTAGCCGTCGATGGCGCGCTTCACCATCGCGATCCGCCCGTCGCTCACGTCGGGACTGCGGGCGACGTCTTCTTCATGCCACAGCAAAAAGTTGTACTGGTGCTGTTGGCAAATCGTGCCCAGCAACTCCTCGTAGGCGTTGTCCGGTTCGCACTGGTGCCAACGGGCCACGGTCTCGCTGTGAAGTTTGTTGACGACCTTCACCAGCCGTTTCGGTTCAAATCGCATCGCATTATCCCCCTCCCTTGAAGGGAGGGGCTAGGGGAGGGATTTCTATCGCAACCAGGCTCAAGCGTTGCGCTCGCGCTAGCAGCGCCATGGGCGGCGAATTCTAGGTTCGTTGCATGCGCGTCACAAGGTCAGAGCATTCTCTCGAACGTCATTCTGAGCGCAGCGAAGAATCTGGCGGCGGCTAGATCCTTCGCTGCGCTCAGGATGACGACCATGATGCCTCTCGTTCCAGCCACGTTTTTCGCTTAGAATGCAAGGCAGATGACCCCGACCCGAACGCCCATCCGCCGCCGCATGCTGGCAATGGTGGCATTGCTGCCAGGCGTGGTCGGCGTTTCGCCCAATTGCCCCGCGGCCGAGGCTCCCGCCGTCACCTTGGCCGGCGAGCTGGAATTCGACGGTCATTCGCAGTACTCCCAGATTCGCATTCGCCGCCACAGAACGCTGCGTTCGATGCTCTTCGTCCGCGACAATGGCGAGGAAGTGCTCGAAAGCCAGGTCGATCTTCGCCGGCCGCACGAGTTGCAGTTCGAATACCTGCGGTTCATGTTCGCCAGTTATCTATTTCGCGCGCAGCAGCAGGAGGTGCTGATCGTCGGCCTCGGCGGCGGAGGCATGGTCCACTTCCTGCGGCACGTCGATCCCAACGTGCGGGTCGACGCTATCGACATCGACCCCGAAGTCGTGCGCTTGGCCGACAAGTACTTCAACGTCCGCACGGAAGGCAACGTCAACGTCGCCACGGCGGACGGGTTCAA
>JBGSYU010000433.1:0-2174 GCA_041750715.1 Lacipirellula sp. | reverse complement strand
GGTGTCTCGCAGGAGGGCGACGGCCGGCATGACGAAGGCCATGCCGATGAGGACGAACAGGACGCCGGTGATGAGTGTGATGGTGCGGTTCATGGTTTTCCTCGGGTTTTTGAGAAAATGGTGAGTTCTAACGTTTAGTGTTTCCAGCCCCAATTCTTGCGAACGGCGAGCCACGCGAGGACGATGGCGGCGAGCGTGAGCATCGCTGCGAACATGATCGCAAGGACTTCATGTTCCACGCCTATTCTGTAATCAACGAAGTCTGCCGCGATTACCGCAGCGGCCGTCGCAACGCAAGCGACGGCAATTGATGCAAGGGCCGCGTGGATCGGTCGACGTAGTAGGGTGATCGCTGCTACGGAGGCGCTGTAGAGGCCGAATTGAACGAACATCCCAAGAGCGAATACCAGGACGGATTCACGAAAACTTATCGTATCGCTAATCTCAGACGTGCCCCTCGCGATCAGCAAGTATCCGCCGACCAGAAGCAGCGGAATCGCAAGCGTCACGATCGTGACCAGCAACCCGGCGAGGAATTTGACGGCGAACCAGCGGTCAACATTGATCGGCCGCGAACGCCAGAACGCATAGAGGCCTGGTTTCAGATCATCCATGAACACCCCGACGCCGGCAACCGTGGTCACCATCAAGCCCACCATCATCCACGCTACCGTCATCCCGTGGAAGATTTCAAACGGCGTCAGTTCACCCACTTCCTCTCGGGCCACCGAAAAAGACGACCAATAGATGAGAATCGCGATCGCAGCAATGCAGGCGGCGCCTAGGACGGCTAGCGGCGCCGACTCGCGAAATTGTTTCCACGCGATCGCCGCGAGTGGGCTGCGGCGAGGCGGGGCCAGCCATTGGCGATCATGAGTACCGGCCAAACTTTCGACGACCTGCGATTGACCGGGGATCACCCGCCCGAAGCGGCCGATGTACCACGCGGCCAACGCGCCATGGCTAAATAAAGCGGCGACCCCCAATGGCCAATACCTGGCCAAGATGCTCGACTGTTCGGACGCAAACGCCATCGTGTCGTCGTCCAACGCGCCGACGCCGCCCGGCGCCATCGCGAACAATATCGGAAACAAGCGGTTCGGCTCGCTTACTCTTATTACTTCTAGGATGTCAAAAACATATACGGCGAATGCGATCAGCGCCCAGCACGACACCACCACCAGGAAACCGATGGCGCCCGCACGGACCTCGTCGCTACGGTTGACTCCGGCCGCAGCCATCCAGAGGATCAGACTTACGGCCGCCACAGACGGCGTGAAGCAGCGCGCCGCGAACCAGCTCTTCGACGCGGTTCCGTAGATGCCTGCATCGTAGTCAGTCGCCTCCTGAGCTATTTCGTCGGGTAGCATCATGGCCCAAAGTGCAGCGGCGCCGACCGCCACAAGAATCGGAACCACCATGGTCGCAGCCGCCCAGAAGAGTTTCGCCGCCGCCGGCTTGCGGCCGGTGGTCGGCAGCGCCTGCAGAAAGCGGATCGTCCCGGCCGACTGCTCACCTGCCGCAATGTTCATCGCAATGAACATACTAATCATCGGGGCGGCGAACAGCGTGAAGGTAAGGATGCCAAAAAAGTTCGTCGGTGTGCGCAGCGAAAAGATGGTGGGCACGAGGACGAAGAGCCCCGCAAGGATCGCCAGCATCAAGCGATGCTCGCGCCACTCTTTCCACAACAGACTTTGCCACACGGAGTTCATCGCACTTTTTCTCGATTAGGCCTGCGGGGCGGTCTCCAGGGCCGGTTCACTCTGCGGCGAACGGTCATCGAGGACGCCGGCGACGTAGGCCGTGAAAATCTCGTCGAGGTTGAGATCGACGACGCGGTAGCGCACGCCCTCGCGATCCAGCAGCGCCCGCACCGCCGAGGCGTTCTCGACGGTGACGGCCACATCCTCGGCGGCGGTTTGGAGGTCGAGCAGGGCAACGTCGTCGCGGATTGTCGCTAGCGATTGCCGGTCGAGCACAAACTGCTTCACGTCCCGCCGCAGCGTTTCAGTGTCGGCCTGCCGAATGAGCCGGCCTTCGTGGAGGATGGCCACTTCGTCGGCGATCGGCTCGACCTCGTACAGCAGGTGCGAGCTGTAAAACACCGTGCGGCCTTCGCCCTGGAGGTGCGTAATGAGATCGCGGTTGAATTGCTTGCGCATCACTGGGTC
>JBGSYU010000432.1:0-1990 GCA_041750715.1 Lacipirellula sp. | reverse complement strand
CTAGTCATCTTCAACGGTTTGCGGCTGCTGCGACCGTCTAATTGATCCAGTGCCAATTCGCCCCGGAAACTGCTCGCAAGGGGTGCAGCCCGCACTTTGTTTTTACACGGCGGTCTGGTAACAGCGGGTGCTGGCAAGTTGGTGGCGTCGTTGCTGCCAGAATCGGGAGTAGGCATTGGTTTCGCTCAGGTGGTCGGCCGCTAACTGGAGCATCGGTTCGGCGCCCTGGTCCCAGAATTTTTCGGTCCCCTTCACACGGCGGTTGATCTGCTTGATCGTCGACTCGATGTGACTGCTGGTGAGGGGCAAGCCGAGCTTCCGGTATTCGGCGTACTGCATCCGGGAACGTTGGTTCGTGAGATAGGCTAACCCCTTGGCAACCACCGCGGCGGGCGATGTCTCGTTCCCGTCGGGAGGCGGCCCGAGTTGCTCGGATCGTGCCTCGACCGCGGCAATCAGTTGGTCCGTGGAACCCTCCCACAGCCACTGCGCCCAAGCGACGTACTCTTCCCAAGCGGCCTCTTCCGAACGACCGGCCATAGCTGCGGCATAGACGTAACAGATCGCGTGCGTGAAATCGAGCACCGGCGTGTAATGCGAAAAGTGTTTCTTATGCACGCTCCAGTTGCCGGCCGCTCCGTCGGCTACAAACGCTTTGCGACGCGCGGCGTGAAAACCCCGCGCGTGCGCCTCGGCGACCAGCCGCTTGCCCAACGCGTCTTGCCCTTCGCGGGTCGCAACGACACTTCGAACGAGCACTTCGGGGCGGCCTGCGCGATCCTCCGGTGCGTCCGGAGGCGTCGCGGCCGGCTCCTCGCAAACGCCGGAAAACCCCTTGATTTCACGGCTCAAATCGTGCATTCTCTCCGGATCGACGAACGTCCGGGGAATCGTCGGGCACGGATCGACCGCGTGTTCGTCGCCGACCATGCTGAGGCAGCAGCCAATCAGCGATTCTTTCCAGTAACCCTGCCGATCGTGCTGCGGGGCGTGGCGATCGCGAATCTGCATTCGCCCTCCATCCATCATCACCGTGGCGACTTGGGGAATCACCATCGCGGGGCGGTGCTGACGCTCGGGGAGTGGTAGCTCTTGATAGGCCTCGGCTTGTTGCTGGACTTGGGTCATTCGCTCTTCGCCCACACGCTTGGTCCACCGCTGCACGCGTTCGCGAGAAATGGTGACTTCGGCCAGCGCTGCGAGATCCTTGGTCGCCTGAACGAACGACGCGGACTGCGAACCCGCGTAGACCACCTTTCGCAGCATGGCGGGAGTGAAGGGGCAATCGACCTCAACGCCGATGGCCACCGTCATCGGGAAAAAAAGCCTTGCGGCAGCAAGGGCAGAAGTACTCCGGTTCGGCGATCGCGACCGGCCCTCGCCGGCTAATAAGTTCTCGGCGGCGGTTCCCTTTATATTGGCCAAGCTGGCCACATCGCGGGCAGGTCGACTCCTCTTCTGCGGGGCGGTTCGCCGAGACCTGTTGGACCAGTTCCGCATGCAATGCATCGCCAATCTCGACGGCCCGCGTCTCGATGGCATCCAGCCAACTGAGCGCTTCGCTATCATCCACTTCGCCAAATTCCGCTGCCAGCTCTCGTGCAAACGCGGAAATCCGGGCTTGAAATTCGTCGGTAGTTGCCATCCTTGGCTCCCTCGCTTTCCTAGGTTCAACCTCGACTGCACCAAAAGCAGTCGAATCCACCCCCACAGTGTGACCGAGATCCAAAACCCTGCAAACCGCAGGCTGCACCCCGTCGGATTATTGCACTGGAATCACCCTGGCTAGCGTTTCGGCCTATCGCTATACTTCGCCGCGATTTCCGCCAACTTACCGCGGCGGGCCTTCTTTTCGTCAGCTCATGATCTCTCGTCTTTCCACAGCCACATTCCGAAGAACTGCCACCCTGGCACTACTCGCGGCGATGGTCATTTCGCTACCGGGTTGTGTCCGACGGCGACTCACCGTGCAGAGTAATCCGGCCGGTGC
>JBGSYU010000431.1:0-11589 GCA_041750715.1 Lacipirellula sp. | reverse complement strand
GCCGCGTTCGCTCGTGCCGGTGGGCTCGCTATCCGGCCGGTCCAACCAGTCGTCGTCTTCGCCGCCAATGGCGACTTTGAGCGCTTCATTATTGCCAAAGCTTCCGTAGTAATGCGTGGTGACGTTGATGGCGAACGGGGCGAAGTCTTCGGCCACCGCCGCCCAGATGTCGCGGATTTCCTGCTGCTCGCTGGCGCTGAACGTGGCCGGGTTGCCGTCGGTGTCGTACGCCGGCGTCACGACGTTGTCATAGCTCTTGATCTTACCGCCGACTGTTTGCCACCAATTGCTCTCAAAGCTGCCGGTAAAGTCCAGAAACAATGTCGCGTGAGCGCCTGGCGCACTATCGAGCATCGGCAGCCCCATCTGCTGATCGCGGACCGACTCAGGGAGGTGATTGGGGTCATACGCCTCGGTCGGGAATTCGCCATGCGTGTTCGAACCCGTGGCGCCCCCGACGTACACCATGTCGCCGCCGCCCATCTGGGCAGCGTCGTAGAGCACCATGGCCGTGTCGCCGGCCATCATCTTGCGGTCTTCGAGGCGTTCAATTTGAAATCGGTTGTTACGTTTGATCATGTGTCACCAGCCCTTGCTTTGTGTTTTTCGGTCTTTGGGAGGGCTCGAACGTCCCTCGCTAGGAGGTAAGGCGTTAAAAGTTCGGCGGCGTTACACCGTTTTGTAGGTGGCGTCTGTGACGCCGCCGCCGCTCGGCCTCGTAACGCAGTGGCGATTGCCCCGGAAAAAAAGGCGTCACAGACGCCTCCTACAGCCAAACGGGAGCACTCACGACTCTGGCATCGTGTGCAGGGATGCGAGCAGTCCGCTAGAATCAGCTCAAGCGGCCAAGCCGGAGTTTGTTTCAGGAGCGAAAGAATGGGGGCCTGTTGGCGAGTCTCGTCGTGCGCGTCGCGGACCCAGCGCGCTGCCCGGCAGGTGCTGTGCCTCGCGCTGCTCGGCGGCGTCACACTTACCGGCTGCGGCGGGTGCAACCAGACGCCGGCCCAAAAGGCTGCCGAGAAGAAGCAGCTCGACGCTGAGGAGCAGCTCGAAGCCCGCCGCAAAAAGCTCGAAGAGCAGAAGAAGATCGAGCCGTTCGTCATCGAGCGGCTCACCCCCATGCTCAGCGAGCGGCTGATCGCCACCGACGAAGGCGGCTCGCTACGGCTGGCCAAGCCCGGGCACTGGGCGACGACCGTGCAGACGATGAAGGCCAATCTCGACAACTTCGAGGGCCGCATCACCTGCGAAGTGCTCGACGCGAAGGGCCAGCCGATCGCCCTGCGGCACACGCCCTACCAAATGGATTCCAGCCGCCCCGCCATCCTGGCGAAGGGGCGCGCCAAGCGGGTCCAGAATGAATTGCTCGTGCCGACCGATGCCAAGCGGATGCAAGTGCGGTCGCAACTAGTCAACCGGCTCACCGGCCGCGAGGAGACGGGGCGATCGGAAGAGCTGTGGACGCTGATGCCGTCGCACCAGTATTTCATGATGGTGCTGGCGCGGGAGCCGGGGCGGTATGCGTTTCTCAAAGTGACCGACGCCGTTCGCGGGCCGTACGAGGATGAAAACGGCGTGGCGCCGCCGCACTACCGCGTGGTGCTGGCCGACGCGACGAAGTCGCTGCCCCTGCCGCCGAACGTGCTGACGTGGACCAGCGTGGCGTACGTCGTGTGGGACGAGGTGAATCTTGCGCGAATCGATCCGGAGCAGCAAGCGGCGCTGGTCGATTGGCTGCATTGGGGCGGGAGGCTGATCGTCAGCGGTCCCGATTCGCTCGATGGCTTGCGGGCCAGTTTTCTAGCCGAGTATCTTCCCGTCGACGGCGGCGCGACAGCGACCTTCGATGCGGAGCAGTTAGCGACGCTCTCCGAAGCATGGTCGGATCGCGGGTCGAACAAGCCGCTGAAGCTGATTTCCGTGACGCGGCCGTGGTCGGGCATCGAACTGAAACCGCGGCCGGGGGCAGTAGCCTTGCGCGGCGCCGAGGAGTTGTTTTACGAACGGCCGGTAGGAGCGGGCAGCATCGTGGTGTCGGCCGTGCAGCTTGGGGAGCGGGACCTCGTCAATTGGCCGGGGTACGACGGCTTTCTCAACGGCGCCCTGCTGCGCCGGCCCGCGCGGAAGTTTCGCACCGAGCAAGATGGAACCTACACCGGACTGCAAACCGTATGGAACGAGTTTGAAAAGCGGACGCACGACGCGCATTTCACGACGCCGCTGCGATGGTTCGCCCGCGACGCCGGCACCAAGGCCAACGCCAGCAACACGGCCGTCGAGGTGGCGGTAGCTCAGAACAATCCGGCTTACGCCGGGTGGGTCGGCGGATTCGAGCTGCCGGAAACTGAGTGGACGGTTGATCGCGCCGGCGGCCTGGGCGAGTGGAACGAATTCACGCCGGTGTCGAAGGTGGCTCGCGACGCCTTGGCGGAGGCCGCCGGGGTGCGCGTACCGGGGGCGAGTTTCGTCGTCATTTGCCTGGCCGTGTACCTGTTCGTGCTGGTGCCGCTGAACTGGATGGTGTTTCACGCCCTCGGCAGGGTCGAGTGGGCATGGATCAGCGCGCCCGTCATCGCGCTCGCCGGCACGCTGGTCGTAGTGCGGCAGGCGCAGCTCGACATCGGCTTCGTCCGCTCGCAGACGGAAATCGCGCTGCTGGAATTGCAGGGCGATTATCCGCGCGGGCATCTCAGCCGGTACACCGCGATCTACTCGTCGCTATCGTCAATCTACGATTTGGAGTTCGACGACGGGTCGGCGGTGGCTACGCCATTCCCGCGCGACGACCAATGGAACCCGGCCATCGGCGATAGCCTCTCGACGGTCGCGTTCGAGAAATACGATCGGCCGCGGCTGCGCGGCATGGAAGTGTCGTCGGCGACGACGCAGATGATTCACAGCGAGCAGATGATCGAGCTGGACGGGGCGATTCGCATGATCTCGCCCGGCAACAATCCGAACTTGAAGCAGTTGGAGAATACGTCGGGCTTCAATTTGTCCGACGTGGTAGTGATTCATCGCAGCATGAGCGAAGGCGGGGCGCCGCGGCTCAAGGGCTGCTGGGTGGGCGAGCTGAAGAGCGGCGCCGGGGCGCTGCTGCCGTGGGACGCCGTGCCAATGGTGAAAGGCGAGCTGCCGTATGGAGCGCAGCGCGCGAAGGCCGCGGAACTGGATTACCACAAGCGGCTCAACGTCGACCCATTGCTGAAGCTGGCGTTTCAGTTCACGCCCAAGAGCGACCCGCTGTACGGGCGGCGCGACGAATGGCGGCTGGTCGCCCGGATCGACGAAGTGCTGCCGGGCGCTGACGCATCGCCCGAAGCGTCGCAAACGGCAGGCAGCACGGTGGTGCTAGCGCACCTGGGCTACGGCCCGGCGCCGCAACCAGTGGCCGACGCGAACAGTCCGTCGGATGTTCTCCAAGACGGCCGCCGCAACGCCTATGACGAGATTTACGACGAAGCTCCGCCAGTGGAGTAAACAAACCACAAAGGCACGACGGACACAAAGAAGATGTTGGAGCAAAAACCTCCAATTGCCGAATCGGTAGAACGAGTTGGACGAGAGGTGGTCGACGCCGCCTTGAAGGTACATCAAGCACTTGGGCCAGGCTTGCTAGAGTCGGTGTACGAAGCGTGTTTATGTCACGAACTTTCGTCGCGAGGGGTTAAGTGTTTAAGGCAAGTTCCCGTAACCGTGAACTACAATGACCTGCAAATTGAAGCTGGCCTTCGTTTGGACTTGCTCGTGGCCGACTCTGTTATCGTTGAACTCAAGGCTGTCGAACAGATGATTCCATTGTACGATGCACAGCTCCTCACCTATCTCAAACTGACCGGTATTCGACTTGGCTTCTTGATAAATTTCAACTCCCTATTGTTGAAGCAAGGTCTCAAAAGAATGGTACTTTAGCGATTTCATCAACATCCAATCCCCTTCCTTCGTGCCCTTCGTGCCTTCGTGGTTTGTATTGAATGATTGAACTGAAGAATTTCGGTAAGCAGTACGGCGACTTCACCGCTGTCGAAAGCCTCAATCTGAAAATCGAGGCGGGCGAAATGTTCGGGTTCATCGGTCCCAACGGCGCCGGGAAGAGCACGACCATTCGGTTCCTGGCGACGCTGCTCAAGGCGACGCACGGCGAGGGAACCGTCAATGGCCACAGCGTGACGAAGGACCCCATCGCGGTGCGCCGTAGCGTGGGCTACATGCCCGATAATTTCGGGGTGTACGACGGCATGAAGGTGTGGGAGTTTTTGGACTTCTTCGCCGTGGCGTATCAGGTGCCGCGGGCGCGGCGCAAGGCGGTGCTGTCCGACGTGCTGGAACTGCTGGACCTCACGCACAAGCGAGACGATTTCGTCAACGGCCTCTCCCGCGGCATGAAGCAGCGGCTCTGCCTGGCGAAAACGCTGGTTCACGATCCGCCGGTGCTCATCCTCGACGAGCCGTCTAGCGGTCTCGACCCGCGGGCCCGCCTAGAAGTAAAAGCGCTGCTGAAGGAACTGCGGCGGATGGGCAAGACCATTCTCATTTCCAGCCACATTCTTACGGAGCTGGCCGACTGCTGCACGTCGATCGGCATCATCGAGCGCGGGCAACTATTGCTGCACGGGCCGATCGAAAAAGTCTACCGCCAGATTCAGCGAAATCGCTCGTTGGAGATTCGCTTCGCCGGTGAAACGGGCGCGGGCGTCAGCCTCATTCGCAGCGATCCCAAAGTGCGACAGGTGATCGAGGATATGCGGAGCTGCACGGTGGAGCTCGACGGCAACGACGCCGACGTGCAGCGCCTGCTGCGGCAACTGGTGGCGGCGGAATGCGGGCTGATCTCCTTCGCCGACAAGGAGCCGACGCTGGAGGATGTGTTTATGATGGTGACCAAAGGACTGGTGACGTAGGTGCGCGTCGTATTCACGATGGGGCCAGAAAGAGTGAAGGTTCCATGTGAAAATACTCGCCCAAACGAAACGCGTTGTCGACGCTCATCGAACGTTTACCGTTCAAGACCTCGCTAATCGTCGAACGAGGAATGCCAACCGCGCGGGCCAACGCCGACTGCGTCATTCCGCAATTATCCAGGATGTGCCGCAGCATCTCATTGGGAGAACCGCCTGGCGGAGGATAAATAGCGTCTTCGTAATCGTTGACCAATTTCGCGAGCAATTCGAGTAGCGTCTCTTCCGCCGCCGACCTGCGCGGTTTTTGCATTAGGCGATCAACCCACAAGAGCGCTCGTTCGTGAGTCTTCTCGTCGTGGATGATTTGAGGCTGAGCTTCTTTCAAGAGCGCTGAGTAACTTGCAGTCGCCATATGCTAGCAGTCCTACTTCCAATCGTTGCGATCGTACTCGGCATGCGTCAAAAAGTGCTTGAAGTAAAGCGTTCCCGAGGAGGGCGCTCCCGGCCGGGCATAGTAGACGCCTACAATTAATCGTCTCGCCCCCGGTGCATTGAAAATCAAGCAACCCCCCACCCGATCGGCGGTAGGATACGCCCGCCGAACGTCATGCAAATTCGTCCATCGCGCCCGACGCGCCGTATCCCACCAGTCGTCGAGCCAACGGCGGCATGCCGGATGACGCTTCTGGGCTTCCCGAAGCGATTGGCGACGAATCACGTTCATCTGCTCGATTGTAGCATGTTCGCGTATTGCGAACAACCCGGAATTGCCGTGGCTGTTACTTTAGACCGCTGGCGGCGGAAGCGGCAGTTGGAAACGCCCCGCAACAATTCCCGGAACGGTGACGTCTTCGTCTAAAGACTTCCAGCGGAGAGCATACCCGTTGAGTTCCAGTTGCACTTCTTGGAGCTGCTCGTCGCTTGCGGCGCTCAACAAGCGAAATCTGTCAGCGGGAAAGCCGATGATTCTACCGTCCGCCAACTCTAGGAAAACGATTCGCTTTTCAACCCACGCGCGGATCGCGGCAGGCTCAACCTCAATCGCAGTGTCAGGAGCTATGGAACTCACGGTACTTCTCCACCAAGTAGGACTGATGCTGAAATATTATACGCTCAACTTCACGCAGATGGTGGGCCGGCATGCCTCGATTGGACCCAAGAAGTACGGGATCAAGCCAGAACTTACATTCGCCATCTGACGTGCGAACATGCACGTGGGGCGGTTCTGTCCCTTCATTGGAGTAGAAGTGAAAGCGGTATCGGCCGATTCTCAAGACCGTCGGCATAACTCGCTCGCTAGGTGGTCAGCGGAAGGGGCTCGATGAGCAGATCGGAGCGCATTTGATTCACGGCGTCTTCGGCTTCGGCGGTCGGCACGAACGCTCCGCGCAGCCGCAGCCGGCGGATGACGCCGCGTTCCATGAATTGATTGCCGTAGCTCCAGTGGGAGCTGCAAAGGCGCTGAGCCGTCGTCTCGCCTGTCGATGCGGTGAAGTCGCCCGGCGGCGATACTTCGACGTAGCCCCAATCGTGCTGCGAGCGGAAGAAGACGCCGCCGTTTTCCACCCGTGAGTTGTCGACAGCGAGCGCCGAGGTCAGCGTAACGTGCGGGTGGGCTTCCCACTCGCGCGTTTGGATCGAGACAATCGCTTCTACCACGGCGGCTTGACAGTCATTCGGCGCGACGACTCGCCAATAAACTTGCAAGGTAAACGGTTGGCCCCGCGGTTTGCGGTACGTCGCTATTAGATCGCTGCCGCGCGTGTAAACGTCGGTCGGCTGCCAGAGTCGTTCGGTTGCCTCTTCGAGGGCGACGTCGACGCCCATCAGCCAGCCGTCCACCGTCTCCCCCGACAGTAGTAAATTCCGTAGCCCGCGCGTCGGCCATTGCAACTCGATTTCGGCCGACAACGCGCCGCAGGCCAGCTTGGCCTTAGTCCCTTGCAGGAACCAGTGTTCGGTCGATGGGCGGTTTTGATTCACGCGGGCGTTCTCCAGGTGGACTCAGAGTCTATCCGGATAACGGCACACGTCTCAAGCATAATTTCCGTTCCACGAACCGCCGCGATATTTGGCCGTCGGCCATCGCCATTTTTCGATTTGGCCGAAGGCCATGTTCATCGTAGCCTAGGGCAACGCCCTAGGTCGGCGTCTTCGGATTCCGTTCTTGGAAAGCAGGGATCGGGGGGTTAAAATGAAATACATGACTTCGATTAAAGGCCATTTCGACGGAACATCCGTCGTGTTGGATGAACCGGCGACGCTAGCGCTCGGGCAGGCAGTTCGCGTTATTGTCGATCCGACGGTCGATGCCAACGCCGACGCACCGCGAAAGTCACTCCGCGGAATCGCCAAGGGCATGTTCGAGATGCGCGACGACTTCGACGATCCGCTCGACGAGTTCGTGGAGTACCGGCGATGACGTCGATGTTGATCGACACGCAGGCGCTGATCTGGTTTGTTCAGGACGATCCGAAGCACTCGAACCGGGCGCTGGCGCTGGTGGATGATCATTCGACCCGCCGCCTGTTCAGCGTCGCGAGCGTTTGGGAGATAGGCATCAAGATCGCCATCGGAAAGTTGCAACTGAAGCAAGGCACGCTCGATGATTTTCTTGGAATCATCAAGGAGAACGATGTCGAGTTGCTGCCGGTGCTCGCCCCCGAGGCGGTCGACGTCGCGACGTTTCCCATGGGCCGTCACCAAGACCCCTTCGACCGGCTGATCGCCGCCCAGTGCCTGCGCTACGACCTGACGCTCGTGTCGGTCGACGAGCAGTTCGACGCCTACGGGGTTCGACGGATCTGGTGAGATCATCGTGCCCCTACCGCCGGCGCCGCCGCAGCATCACCGCAACGGAGATGAGGGGGGCCAGCAGCGTGAGGGGGGCTGGCTCAGGGATACTTGCGACGCGAAAACCAACGTCGTTGACCTCGATCATCGGAATGCCACTGACCCGGTCAGACGCGAGCAGGATGCCCGAGTTGCTGCGCCAAGAACCGCCGCGAAGATCGCGGAAAGACGTCGAGTTGATCCCGTGACCGCATTGCCGTCGTCCTTTCTAAGCCAAGATGCGGATCGCGGTGGAGCCTTGGCGAGCGGGTAAACCGGTGCGTGGTGATTGTTATTAGCCCCTGCCCCTTCCACAAGTATTTTGAATTTCCCGAATTTCCAAGAAGTCGAAGAAATCAACTTTCGGCTGGGCATTTACGTGTGAGCGTCACGTTTGTGAATACAACAACGGCTCGGCTCCGGAAATCCGAAATCCTGTAGGGATTGAATCATTCAGCCCAGGGTTGGTCGCCTCGGCGACCTACCCTGGGTACGAAATCCACCCCGTCGCCACGCAACCCTGAAAGGGTTGCATCTTGGCTAGCGATGCAACCCTTTCAGGGTTGTTCATCGGTCCTCGACACACCAACCCAGGGTAGCGGCTGCGCCGCAACCCTGGGCTGAAAGATTGAAACCCGTTGGGATTCGCAAAAACATCCCATCGGCCTCCTATTTTCCACCCACAATCGTGACGCTTACACGGCATTTACTCGTGACGAGTTCTGTTCACCAGCGCAATAAAAAACCCCGCCGTTTCACCGAGGTGAAGCGACGGGGCCGGAACAGAGAAGAGGCCAGAAGTCTGTCGTGGGGGATAAAGAAGATCAGGCAACGTCGCTCGCCCGCATTGCGAATAATCCGGTGCGGTCGAAGTATGACTGAACAGTCTTCTTAGCAACCTCCTCGTTCACCCGTGATCATACTCGTTTTCAAGTCCATGTCCAGCAAATGTTCCATAACTTGGAAAGATTTCTGGGGGCTCCGTTCGCCCCAATCTAAGTCACGGGGCGCTACTGCCTAACCCATAAGGTTTTGCGCTCATTTACATTGCCCAACCGGCCTGCTTCCAGCACAATGGCCGCATGGCCCCCACGCCGCGTGAGTTGCTTATTGTCTGCGAACAGGCCGCCCGGGCGGGCGCCGCCGAGCTGCTGGCTTGGCGGGGCCGGTTCCACGCGAGGGAAAAAGCGCCCCGCGATCTGGTGACCGACGCCGATTTGGCCTCGGAAAAGGCCGTGCGGAGCGTAATCGAGGCCCATTACCCCGAACATGGCGTCTTAGGCGAGGAGGCGCCGACGCCGGCCGCGCTAGAGCGGCCCTATTGCTGGGTGGTCGACCCGCTCGACGGGACGGTCAATTACGCCCACGGCAATCCATGCTACGGCGTGTCGGTGGCGGTGGCCAGTGGCGGGCGGCTGCTGGCCGGGGTGGTTTACGACCCGGAGCGAGAGGAGTGCTTTACGGCGGCGAGCGGCGAGGGGGCGCGGCTCAACGGGGCGCCGATGGCTGTCAGCCGAGTGAAGGCCTTGGACGAGGCGCTGGTGGCTGTCAGTTTTCCGACTGTCGTCACCGAGAACGCACCGGACGTGCGGGCCTTCATGAACGTGGCGCCAGTGTGCCAGGCCGTGAGACGCACTGGCTCGGCGGCCCTCAACTTGGCCTATGTCGCCTGCGGGCGGTTCGACGCCCACTGGGCCCACGAGATTCACCCGTGGGACTCCGCGGCGGGCGTGCTGCTGGTGCAGGAGGCGGGAGGCGTGGCGACCGGCGGCGATGGCCGGCCGTACGACGTGGCGGCGGGCGATTACCTCGCGGCGGCGAATCGAGAGCTGCACGCTGCCTTGAAACCGCTCGTCGGTTCGTCGGCGGCATGACGAAAGGCGGGTTTTTCCGCATTTTTGCCGTCAGCAACTACTTTACGCGTTGCGCCGGCGAACGGCTACTGAGAGGGGCCGCCGCAGCCTACAATAGGGGTAACGTCCCCCCTTTTCACGTCGCAGTTGCCTAGGGCGGCCAAACCGCGACCTCGCTCCGTCCGTAGTAATTCCCATCCGCGCGACCCTTTTCGCACCCGGTCGACCCGCCGTGCCCTCGCTCAGAACCATCGTGGCCGCATTAATGCTGGCAGCCGGCGTTGCCGGTCTGCGCGCTCGTGCCCAAGAGACCGATGCTCCGGTTATCGCGGCTCCAGCGCCCGCCGAAGAGTCGCCGAGCGAGTCTGCCAATGCAGCGGTGAGCGACGTCCCGTCCATTGCGAAGTCTGCGGATGCGGAGGGGCCCGATATTTTTCTGCTGCCCGACGAAAGCGGCAAGCTCCGCCGCGTCTTGGGTTATCGCTACGAGGACTTCTTCAGAGCATGGCAGGAAGACGGCGCGCCCGAAAAAGGCGCGCAGCCGCCGGAGTATATCATTGCGTCGCTGGCAGTCGATGCGTCGGCCGAGTCTGACGCCGACGCGGCGAACGTAAAGATAACTGCCGACGTGAAATTGCAGTCGGACCGGTGGGTGAACGTGCCGTTGGAGTTGGGCACGTTGATCGTCGGCAGTTCGAGCATCGAACGCGGTTCCCGTCGCGACTTTTTAATGTTCGACGCGGCGCGCGGCGGCTATGTCGCGTGGTTCAAAGGAAAACCGGGCGAGCAGCGGACGATCGTGCTCGAGGGGCAGTTTCTGGTCGCGCGCGACGGCGAGGGGCGCCGGCTTGAGATGGGACTGCCTTCAGCCGCCCAGTCGGTGGTCACGCTCGCCACGCCAGGCGTGCTAAACGTCTTGTCCCCGGCCAATGCGATTGTCGCGACCGAGTCTTCGCGGGGCGGCAAGACGCGCTCGCGGGTCGATGGCGTCAAAGGCTCGCTAACGGTCAGTTGGGGGCAGCCTACGGGTGGCCGTCCGCGTGCCGCGGCAGTCGAGGCGGTGGTCGATTCGGTGATCGGCGTCGAGCCAGGTCGGCTGGCCTACGAGGCGTTTATCACGGTGCGGGGGTTTGGCAGCCCGGTGGATCGCGTGCGAATCAAGTTGCCGCCGGGTGCAAAGGCGTCCACTTTAGATGCGGAGGCGGGGTATGAGGTCGTCCCCGTCGTCGCGGAGCAGGCGAGCGATGCGGCGTCGGTCGTCGAGGTGAGGTTTCTGGAGGCTTCGCAGAAGCCGCCGATGATTCGGCTGACGGCGGAGCAGAATACGGGCGCGAGTCGCGGGACGGTGCTTCGGGCGGGCGCCTTCGACGTGCAGGGGGCTTTCCGCCAACGCGGCGGAGTGGCAGTGCGGGTGAGCGATCAGCTCAACGCCCATTTCGAACCAGACGGCCGCGTAACGCAGATTGAGCCGACCGACCTGCCGGCCCTATTACTCGCCGAACCGCCGTTGGCAGCGTTCGAAACGACTGGACCGGCGTGGGCCGTTGATGTTCACACGCAGCCGCGGCAGCGTAAGGTGAGCGTCACGCCGACGTACGAGCTGCGCCTGGGGAGCCAAGGGGCGACGCTCGACGTGGCATTGGTTTACGACATTACCGGCGGCCGGTTGTTCGAGCTGCGAGTTGATCTGCGCGGTTGGGAACTTACGGAGCAGCCGATCGAGTCGGGCGGAGCGGTCGATCCGGCCGAGCAGCACGTCACGGCGGAGCAGATTTTAATCATGCCGCTGAAAGACTCCGCCGCGCAGCAAGTGCGTGTCCGCCTGGGGTTGCGTCGCGAGGCCGGGCTAGGCGTACACGACCTGCCGCTGCCCGAAGCGCTCGACGCGTTCGCACTGCCGGGCGAACTGACGGTGACGTGCGACGATGCGTGGCATGCTTCGGCGCAGATCGAAAAGTCGGTGGGCGTGTCGCTCGTCGAGCCGCTGGCAGCGGGCGCACTCG
>JBGSYU010000430.1:0-8281 GCA_041750715.1 Lacipirellula sp. | reverse complement strand
TCCGGCAACGTCGCGAGCGCCTTTATGCAAATCGAGCTGAGCGGTTTGGGCAGCCATTCCGCACGTAGATGCGGCGGCGTGACCGAACTGCTCGCCATACGGGCGAACATCACGCCGACGTCATCGTCCACCGCATGCGGCAGCGTTCCCGTAAGCAGGTGGTAAAGCGTCGCCCCCAAGCTGTACACGTCTGTCGCCGGGCCAAGCTCTTGGTTGCGTCCGGCGGCCTGTTCGGGACTCATGTACGCCGGCGTGCCGATGGTCGTGCCGATGCGCGTGCCCGACGCGGCGCCCTCGGTCTCGGGCGTTCGCACCATTCGCGTCGTGAGCGCCACGTCTTCGTCCGAACCGATCACCTTCGCCAATCCCCAATCCACCACCAGCGTCTCGCCGTACTTGCCGACCATGATATTCGACGGCTTGAGATCGCGGTGGATCACCCCTTTGCTATGGGCATAGTCGACGGCGTTGCACACGTCGACGAACCGCTTCAGCAATTTCCGCAGCTCCGGCATCCGCTGCCGCGCGCTGGCCGCCGCGCCGCGACCGCCGTGAAATCGCTCGATGACGTCGAGCAGGCACTCGCCGCGAATCAATCGCATCGCATAGTACGGGCGCCCGGTCGCGTCGGAACCGAGCGCGTAGATCGGGACGATCCCCGGATGCTCGAGCCGGCCCGTAATTCGCGCCTCCAACAGAAACCGCGTCCGCGAGTCTTCGTCGTCGGCCCATTGCGACTTGATCTGCTTGAGCGCCACCGTGCGCTCAATCTCGTGATCGCGGGCGAGAAAGACCACGCCAAGGCCGCCCTGGGCATGAACTTGTTGAATGTCGAACCGGTCGCCCGGCGTCAGCCCGGCTTTTGCAGCAGTAGTTCCGCCACGTTTAGCGTCGTGCGGGCGGGTGTCGAACCGTCCTTCACTGGCAAGCGTCACGTCGGACGTATGTGGCCTGAGCAAGCGCTGCACGTTGGGCGGCAACGACGGCGGCGGCGCATCGAGCAGATCGGCGTCACTCTCTTCAGCAGGTCGGCGTAGTGCCTCTTCAAGCTCCGCAAGCTGCCGCTCCGTAAGTGTGCGATGCGCGGTGAATACCGAGAGCAGCGGCCGCTGCGGGTCGACCAGCCATTGGCACACGGCCGCTTCGAGCTGTTCGTCGCTTAGCAGCTGCCGCTGTCGCACCAGCGAGCAGAGCAGCAAATCGCGATGGCTGGGCGTGAACGGCATAACCGCTGTTTTAACAGCGCGGCCGCCGGCAAACCAGCGCGAGCCGGGGCGTCCCCGCCCCCGGCGCCTAAGATTTATTCGCGCTTTGCCAATCCTTCAGCGAAACGATCTCCGCATAAGCGAACCCCAACGTGCTCATCGCCGCGCCATGCACGTCCTCCGCGGAAATCGTGCGGCTGCCGAACTGCTGCTCCCGCGTTGCACACGCATCGTGAATTACCTGGCACTTGTAGCCCAGGTCCGACGCCGCCCGCGTCGTGCCTTCGACGCACATGTGGCTCATGGCGCCGACGATCACCAGCTCCTTAACGCCCATCGCGTCGAGCAGCGTTTTGAGATCGGTCTGTTGAAACGAATTCACGTTATTCTTGGTGATGACGGTCTCGCCGTCCGCCGGCTTCACCGACGTGTGAATCTCGGCGCCCGACGTGCCGGGACGAAAGAACGGCGCCGAATCGCTGGGGAAGACATGTCGCACATGCACCAACGGCTGCCGCGCTTCGCGAAATCGGTCGAGCAGCTCCGCCGCGTTGGCGCTCGCCATGTCAATTCCAGCCAGCTCCATGTCGCCGCCGGAAAAGTAGTCGTTCTGAAGATCGATGAGAAGAAGGGCTTTCTTAGACATAATCGAGCTCGTCGGGGTTCTATAGAAAAAATTGTCGCACGTCTCGCAGTCGATCAATCGACGTTGCCGGCGAGCCAAGCCAGATAGGCCGAGCTGCCAGCGACGATCGGCGTGGCGATAATCTCCGGGCGCTCGTAGGAGTGAAGCTCAAGAATGGCGGCTTCGACTGCGGCGTATTGCTGACTGCCCGTTTTCGCTACGCACAACCATTCTTCCGCTTGCTCAACCTGCCCGTCCCAGCGGTAGACGCTTTGTATCGGACCAAGAATCTGCACGCAACCGGCCAGGCGCCGCTCGACCAGCACTCGAGCAATGCGATCTGCCTCCTCACGACTGCCGACAGTCGTAGCGACCTGAATGAAGTTAGTCATGCCGAAGCGGAAGGTTAATATCGCTTAGCGAGATCGATTCACTCGATCTCGGCGAAAATCCCATGCGGGTCTCGCGGATGAAGTTGCTGGGTAATGCAGTCGACGACCAAATCCAAGGCTTCCAAGACGATCGCCCCGATCAACGCCGTTTCGCGATCGGGTTCGACGATGGCCGAGAACACAGATTCCCGTCCGCACAGCCGTACGAAGACGTTCTTAACCACGGGTCTGGTTTGGGTGTGACCGTCGGCGTACCGCACCTTCGCGCTCCAAGCCTCCACCAGACCCAACGCCTCAGCAGCTTTGCCGGGAAGCACGAGCTGGGCGGCGCCCGTGTCGACGACTCCGTCAATCTCGATTCGGCGCACGCTTTCCAACGGAGCGTGCCCGCTCTCAGCCAGCACAACGTCAACATTGTTGGCAACTTCCATTCTCATGCTAAACCTCCCCATTACTTCTCCAGGATTTGAGCGTCGCACCTCGATTATACCGTCAGGCGGGGATCGGCGTAAAAGTGCTCCGCGACAAGCTCGCAATGCAGCGCGAGCCAACGGCTTCGCGTGTACGGGGCGTGCCCAAAAAGGTGACGGTGCGGCCAGCGCTCGGGATCCGCATAGTTCACCAGTAGCGACGTGCCTTCGTGGTGTACCCGCGCGCCGCGGTTCAGCCGGGTGTGCAGCCACTCGCGCGGCAGGTCGCGCTGCAACAGGCGGCCCAGCCGGCGGTCGGCCAGAAATGTTCGCCACGCCAGCGGAAGCGGCGGCAGGTTGGTGCCGGCGATGCCGAGTTGCTGGATAAAGTCGCCGTCGGCGCCTGCGATTAGCCGCCGAAGGTTCGGCGGGAACGGAGCGACGTGCGACGGCTTTTTCGGAGGAGCACGGTGATTGACGATATGAAGCAGCTTGTCGCAACCGGCTGTATCCCAGCCGTAACGCACCGGCGTGCCGAAGGTGACGACGTCGATCGCCAAGCCGCGAAGCGGGTGGGATGGATCGGCGAGGAGTTGTTCGACGCGATGCCAGACGGGAAAGTGGCTCATGCGCGAACTGGACTTGCGATGGAAGACGCCGGCAGCTTCGAAGAATTCAGCTCGCGTCGGTTCGTCGGCGCCGAGGAGGTTGGTGAGGATGGCCAGTGCGTTGCCGCCATGGCTGTGGGACCAGAGTAGTACACGCGGCTTCGCATCATGTCCGTCGCTAATTCCTCCCTTCGAGGGAGGGGGAATCTTTGCCAGCTCGTCGATGAGCCGCACGGCCGCATCCGCTCGGCTGATGTGGTGGTTCTGGCTCGCCCAGTGAAACACCCGCACCGGCAACGGCCGTTCGGCGCCGGCGCTGAGAGCCGACTCCATCCGTTCCGCAAAGGCTTGCGTGTAGTTGCCGGTTTCACCGATGAGCCAATCGAACGCGCCCTTGGTGGTTCGACGAAGCGAAGCGGTAAACCGGGGCGCGAAGCGTTCCAGCTCCGTGTACAGGCCGAGCGCATCGTTCCCGGCAAACGTGCCGTGCAGGCAGTAGGCCGCGACGACTCCGGCATTTGCGAACGTGCGGCCCGCGGCCGCCATTCGCGTGGCGAACTCAGCGGACGAGGGCTCCGTCGGCGGGCCGGAGGGGAGCAATCGGTACGGCGAAGTGGGGGGCCCGCAGCGGTATGTTTGGTGTCGAAATCGGTTTAACGGCGGCATCGCTCGTAACTCCCGAATCGACGCGGTGCGCGGCGCAGGTAAACGGCGAGATGCCGAGCGTGCCCGTCCAAGTTTCGTAAGGCCGACCGCGGCGTTCGTCGTCCTTGAAAAACGCCAGGTACGTCAGCGTGTCGGCCGCGATGAATTCATGCTCGTGCGGCGCGAACAGGGTCTGCTCGTACACCCGCCGCCAAGTGCCGCTGTTGAAATACGCCTGGTTGAGAACGTACCCTTCCGCAAAACTCGCGTCCAGCGGCACCGTCTCATGGTAGTGGGTATGCCCGTAGACGATATGCTTCGCCCGGCGATTACGGAAGTCCTGCTCGGAAAGGGCATGCCGATAATACGAACTGTTGTCGGCCCCGCGGAGGCTCCACATCCACTGGGCGATCCAACTGGCCCAGCCGACCGACAGGCGGCGGCTGAACTTCAGAGCCTTTTGCAGGCCGTCGACGATGTCGACCGGACACCATGTATCGCGCTGCTGGACGAACGGGTGGTCGAGAAACTCATCCGCCAATGCGTCCCAGACTTTTTTTACTTGCTTACGCGTGGCAGGGTGCGGGCAACTGCGTTCCAGCAGGCCGTCGATCCATACGGGCACCAACAGCAACGGGCGGATGTTGTCGATCTCGCGGAGGCCGCAAATCGCGCTTTCGGGCAGGTCGTCGCCCAGCTCGCGGGCGACTTGGCAGCCGAATCGATTGAGCAGCTCGATGACGATGACGTCGCCCAGGCTGCTGGCGTTGCGGTCGCCTTCGAAATTGAAGGGGTCGTACACGTCGCCGTGGCGGGCGAACACTTTATGCCGCCGCATGGTTTGCAGCAGCTCGTTCGACTCCCACGCTTCGTGCGGGAACGGGGCGTCGGGGCTGGTTGCCAGGCCCATGTGCTGGACGATCTGCCGGCGAAGCCGCGTGTAGTCGTCGCCCGGCAGGTGGTAGAACCAGTCGTGGTTCCCGACCATGTAGTGAATGTGGACCGGCACGGGCGTCGTGTGCCCATCGGCGCAGCGGCCGTCGCGCGTGGCCGGCGGTATGAGAACGCCTTGCCTGGCGAGATTTCGGAACTCAACGAGCGCTTCGTCGTTGTGCCGCAGCATGTCGGCGGTGATTTGCGACACCGTTTCAAACAGCGCGGGCGATGCGGCGTCGTCCCACGGCCGCACGCGGGTTTTCAGCCATCGGCTGGAGCGGATGACGTCGAACACGTCGCCCAGCAGCAGCAGGTCGACCCGCTCAATCGGCCGATAGGTTCCGTCGCGGCGCTGCGAGGCGCCAATGGCCAGATCCGTAAGCCGCTCGCCGAGCAATTGAAACGCGCCCGGCGAGATCGTCGACCCGCTCGTTCCGTCGGTCAGGTGTAAATCGCTGATGATGACCAGCATGGCGACGCGGCAAGATGTAGGAATGCTTCCCCAAAGCGCAGCCTCGGATCTGTAGGCCGACACGCTCCCATCTTCTTTAGTCGGAGCGCTCGCGGGCGGAAGATGAGGTTTATTCCGATGCTATCGGGATAAGGGGGCGATAGCGTCGCCAGCGAATTATCATCCAGAGGGCAAATTGTCATTCTGAGGACATATTGTCATTCTGAGCGCGGCGAAGAATCTGGCGCCAGATTCTTCGCTGCGCTCAGAATGACGGTGGGACGCTCTCGACCAGCGCAAAAAGTAAACCGCCTGCAAGTTCCGTTGAACTCGCAGGCGGCGCTGGCCGTTCGCTACCCGCACACTCCTGGCGAACGACGATGTCGGTTAGCTTTGCGCGGCTTAGTAAGCCCAAACGGAGACGCCGGGGCCGTAAACCACCGGCGCCGGTTGGTAAATTACCGGGCGGTAGACCGAGCGTACAATGGGTCGATACACCGGACCGACCACCGCACGACGGGCAATGGGGTAAGGCGGCAACACGGCTCGGGCCGCGATTCGACGAACCGGCGCGACGCGCCGGAACACGATTCCGGCGTCGGCTTGCGGGGCCGCGACAAACAAGCCGCTCGCGGCTACGACGGCGATTATTAGAATGCGCTTCATCATGGGTTTCCTCCTCTGAGAGTTAAACGGCAACGCTGCGTGCGGTCTCGCCGCCGTTGCGCCGAGCACTCAATCAATGACTGTACGTTTTTAACGCACCGATTGTTCCGGACTCAAGCTCAACTTCGACCGCCCCGCACGCAAGGGGTTTGGAACCCCAGGCGCCGGGGCGGCCCGCGACGGACCCCTTGCTCGTTCGCGTTAGAATCCGATCGATATGCCTACGCCACTGCCGCCGTAGCCTCGGCCATAACCGCGGCCGTAGCCGCCGCCATAACCGCCGCCATAACCGCCGCCGTACCCGCCATACCCACCGTAATAGGGCGAGTAGCTGGGACGGTAATAGCTGCGAACGGCGACCGGACCGCCATATCCGTAACCGCGATAGCCGCTGCCGTAGTAGTTGCTATAACCACCGCCGCCGTAGCCGCCGCCGCCATAACCTCCGCGGCCGCAACCGTGCCCGGCTTCGGCGGAGGCCGCCAGGCCCAAGCCTAAACCCACCGCGCCAACCGCGACAATCGCCAACATGGTTTTACGAAACATCTCTGATCTCCCTTAGGCGGCGCTCGCCGCCCCGTGTGTTTGCCGCATCTCAAAGCGACGGCGCAATGCGCCAATCTGCCTGAGACTTTGTGCGAGAGAACAGTGCAGAGCGCGTGCCAATCGGCCGTGCCGCGACGTAAGCGGTACGCATCATTGATATTGCGGAGTTTAACGCCTGAAATCCGCGCAGCGCAACGAACAACCGTCGCGATCAAAACGACGACAATTGACGTCTAAATAACCGATGAGTTGGGACCTCGTTAGTCCGTTAAGCGTAAACGACCTTGGATTGTTACAAGCTCATTTGGTTCAGTTGCTAATCGAACGAAAGTTGTTGAAGTTGAAGTTGCCGAAGGCGAATTGGGGGAAGGCGCTGTACAGGCCGTTGGTGAAGAACTGATTGACGAATTCGTCGACCACGGTGATCGGCGACTTGGGAATCACGATGATGTCGGAGTCGTTCAGCCAAATTTCGTCGGCGGGGACGGGGCGGCGGCCGTAGAGGGCGCCGTTGACGTCGAGCATGGTGGCGAGCAATCGCCAGTCGTCGCTGCGGCGGAAGACGACGACTTGCCGCAGGTTCGCGCCGATGTTCCATCCGCCGGCCATCGCCACGGCGCCCATCAGCGTCGTCGGCCCTTCGAGCGTGAATCGGCCTGGCGTCTTCACTTCGCCCATGACGAAGACGAAGCGTTGGGCCCGCTGCGTGAGCACGGGCGTTACGTCGACGCCGGGGATGGTCGCATCGTAACGGGCGTCGATTTCGATTTTAAGCTCTTCGACCGTGAGCCCCTGGGCGCACACGGGTCCCAGGCCCGGCAGGAACAGCCGCCCGTCGGGGTTCACCACCGATTCAAGCTGCTGGCCGCCGTTGCCCTGGCGGGCGACCACGGCGTTGATCAAATCTTGCAGCCGCGTGTTCACGGCCAGCGGCGTGACGGTGATCGCCGGAACCTTATAGTATTTCGTGTACCGTTCCTCGAGCTGGGCGCGTAGGCCGTCGATCGTCGTATTCGCGGCGCGGACTTGGCCCAACAGCGGCAGCGTGATCGTGCCGTCGGGCTGCACGATGAGATCGCGGCGGACGTCGTCCTGGGTTCCCTCGGCTGCGCCGCCTGCATCGCCGGTGAGCGATTCGACGCGAATCTGGTCGCCCACTTGCAGCTCGTACGGCGTGCTCGTCATCTCGCGGGTGAGGCGGAAGACGAAGGAGATGCGGTCGTCGACGCGGATGCGGTACTCCGGCACGTGGGCCGAGCGAGCGTGGCCGACGTACTCGCCTTGGGCGAAGGCCTGCCAATCGACGTTGCCGCGGGCTTTCCAGGTGACTTCGCCTTCGCCGCAGGCGGCGGCGCTGTCGACGCCCCAAATGGCGTGCGGCGCAGCGGGGCCAAGGGCCTGGCAGAGTTGGATGTTTTGCGTTTGGAGGTTCGCAGGCTTTGCAGCCGTCGCCGTTTGAGTGGCAGGCTCCGGCAAGCCATGTGCAATCCAGAGCGGCATAGCAAGCGCGGCTGCTAAAAGCACTAACGCGCACCGGCCAAGCCAGTAAAAAAGCGGATGCGGACTAACCACAGAGCCCACAGAGACCACAGAGGTATCAGGTTTCAGCCGCATTCGTCGTTCTCTGTGATCTCTGTGTACTCTGTGGTTCCGCATTCAACGGTGAATCGCTCAACGCATGTAGCCGCCGGGGAGTCGCGAAACGTTAGGCACCATGGGATTAACCACCGCCGCGGCGGCGGGTCGGGGTTTGGGCATTCGCGGCGCCGTCGCGATTCGCGGCGTCGCAGCCGACGG
>JBGSYU010000429.1:0-9569 GCA_041750715.1 Lacipirellula sp. | reverse complement strand
CCGGCCCGTACGGTCTCGCTAATCGCGTGGGCCAGCTTCACCCCGCCGCCGGCCGTCACATGAGAGCCGGCGATGCGAATTTGCGAAAACGCGGGGCTGGTGAGGCTCACGACCATGCCGCTCACGCCTTCATCCCGAACCAGAATGTTCGAGCCGCCGCCCGTCAGGCGAATGGGCACGTCTTCATTTCGGCAGCGGCGAACCAGGGCCGCCAGTTCGTCGACCGAATTAGGCTCGGCGAAAAACTCGGCCGGCCCGCCTAGCCTTAACCATGTACGCTGAGCGAGCGGCTCTCGCTGCCGGACGATTTTCTCAAAGCCGCTTACCAAAGTCATGGTCCCACGATCCTCGACGAGTAGGCACTATCGTGACTTCTAGGCCTGGAATCGTCAATTATGGCTCCGAATTTTGACAGATTTCGCCGGTCTTTCGCAGCGAAACTGCGATCGACGTCGTTCCCAGGGGATTTCGGCCTCGCGACCGCCAAGGCATGAGGATCGTTCGTATCCTACCGCTGGTGCGGGGGCGCCAACAATATAGCCGCGCCATCCTGGCTCGGTTTGATTAAAGGTGGTGGTCGCCCTCGTATGTTGCAACACCATGCCCGTCGGCCAGGATGGCCGTGCTATTGAACGGTCCATTGCCGCAACGCTTCGTAAACCGCCACCGCCACGCAGTTGGAAAGGTTCAGGCTCCGCACCTCGGCCCGCGTGGGAATCCGCAAGCATCGCTCGGGACGTGCGGCGAGCAATTCTGCCGGCAGACCTTGCGATTCGCGGCCAAACACCACGACGTCCCCCTCGCAGAAGCGAGCCTCGGTGTACGTTCGGGTTCCGTGCTTCGTGAAATACCAATGCCGCTCCACGGGCAGATAACGCACCAGTTCGGCCCAATCGTCGACCGCCTGCCACTCCAGGTGCTGCCAATAATCGAGCCCCGCACGCTTCAGGTAGTAGTCGTCGACCCGAAACCCCAGCGGCCGCACCAACCACAACTTGGCGCCCACCGCCACGCACGTCCGCCCGACGCTTCCCGTATTGTAGGGAATTTCAGGCTGAAACAGCACCACATGGAGCCGCGGCAAATAGTTCGCCGCCGGCGCCTCGCCCGCCGCCCCATCCCTCAGTCTGCTTTGATCCACAAACTTTCCCCCTACAGATATGCAGGTCCCCACCGCATAATACGAATCTTTTCCGGACTGGAAGTGCGCCGGCGTCCCGCGAACCAAATTAGCGGCGGGGCTTGCCCCGCCGCGGCCCACAAGCGGGCCGGCTAAATGATCCGACGGCGCCACCCACCCACTTTACAACCATCCCTCTGGAGAACGCATGGCCATCGGTTTCGGAATCGTCGGCGCCGGCATGATCAGTCGCTTCCATGCCAAGGCCTTGGCCGAAGTTCGCGGCGCCAAGCTCGTTGCGTGCGCCGATAGCGCCCCCGGCCGAGCCGAGGACCTCGCCAACGAATTCGGCTGCACCCCTTACCAGTCGCTGGACGCCATGCTGGCCGACGGATCGGTCGACGCCGTTACCATCGCCACGCCCAGCGGGGCCCACATGGAGCCCGCCGTCGCCGCGGCCAATGCCGGCAAGCATGTGATCGTCGAGAAGCCGCTGGAGATCACCCTCAAAAAGTGCGACAAGATCATCGCCGCTTGCGAGAAGGCCGGCGTCAAGCTCTCCGCCATTTTCCCTTCGCGATTCCACGATTCGTCGAAGCTGATGAAGCAAGCCATCGAGCAGGAGCGGTTCGGCCGGCTCACTCTGGGCGACGCCTATGTGAAGTGGTTCCGCACGCAGCAGTACTACGACAGCGGCGCCTGGCGCGGCACCTGGACCCTCGACGGCGGCGGCGCCCTGATGAACCAGGCCGTACACACGGTCGACCTGCTCACCTGGTTTATGGGCCCGGTCGTCGAAGTGCAGGCGTATACGGCTACGCTAGCGCACGAGCGGATCGAAGTGGAAGACGTCTGCACGGCCACGCTCCGGTTTGAAAACGGGGCGCTGGGCGTGCTCGAAGCCACCACCGCCGCCTATCCTGGCTATCTCAAACGCATCGAGCTGCACGGGTCCGAAGGTTCCGCGGTGCTCGAAGAGGAAGACGTCAAGCACTGGGACTTCATGAAAAAGACCCGCGGCGATGCGGCCGTGCATCGCCAGATGGCCACCAGCAAAAGCACCGGCGGCGGCGCCGCCGACCCCGCCGCCATCGGCCACCACGGTCACACGATGCAATTGCAAGATTTCGTCGACGCGATTCGCAAAGACCGCACCCCGGCGATCGACGGCCACGAGGGCCGCCGCTCGATTGAAATCATTCTAGCGATTTACCAATCCGCGAAGACTGGTAAGCGCGTGACGCTGCCGCTCAAAAGCGATCCGAAGCTCGTGTAGGCTTTCACGCGCCAAATCACTCAGGTTCGCGCCAATTCGACCCCAGCCCGCTAGCGAGGTATGATTGGTAACAGGGATTGATTGATTCGAGGAAAGAAATGACTCTCGATCGCATAACCTTCGACGAGCAGATCATGGCCGGACGGGCGTGCATTCGCGGGATGCGCATTCCCGTGAGTGTGATTCTCAAATTACTCGCGGGCGGCATGACGCCTGCGGCGATTCTCGCCGATTATCCCGACCTTGAGTTGGCCGACATTGAGCAATCCATGCAATACGCGGCCGTGCTGGCCGATGAACAGTTGGCGCTTAGAGCCGCAGAATGAAGCTGCTGCTTGATATGGGCGTGTCGCCGAGGACGGGCGAGTTTCTTCGAGCGCTCGGTCACGATGCCATTCATCTGCGCGATCGCGGGTTAGCGACGCTGCCCGATCCAGGGATTGTGAGCCTCGCCGATACTGAAGCGCGAGTGATCGTCACCTTTGACCTCGATTTTTCACGCATCCTAGCGCTCCATCGGCTGTCCAAGCCCTCGGTGATTTTGTTCAGACTGGAGAAATTCGCGACGGACGAGGTCAATCTGTTGCTCGATGGTTTACTAAATCGATACGCGCCGGAACTGCTGGCCGGAGCCGTAATCGTCGTTGATCCATCGCGAATCCGCATTCGGCGATTGCCGATCATGTAATTCGCTCGCGGCCTCAACCATTAATAATCTCCCCGCCGTTGGGGTGCATCACCTGCCCAGTGACGTACGACGAATCGCGCGACGCCAAGAATACGTAGCACGTCGCCACCTCCCAAGGCTGCCCGGCACGCCCCAGCGGCGTGTCGGCGCCGGACGTCGCCACTTTCTCGCCCGGAAACGTCGACGGAATGAGCGGCGTCCAAATCGGTCCCGGCGCCACGGCGTTCACGCGGATGCCGTCCTTGGCCAGCACTTGCGACACGGACCGCGTGCCAGAGGCGTGCGAGCGGCATGCTTGTTGCATGCCTGTGCCCAAATGCTCACTCGCCGACTCATCATCCCGGCTACGCTCGAACCTGCCGAACTAGCCAAACTCGCCCGCCTCCGCTATGTGGTTGACTCCGATCCGGGTTTCACGCGCCGTCGTAATGGCAAAGGCTTTGTCTATGCCAACAGCCGCGGCGGCGCCGTGCGCGATCCCCGTAAGGTGAAGCGAATTGACTCGCTGGTGATTCCGCCCGCGTGGCGCGACGTGTGGATTTGCTCCGCGAGCAACGGGCATTTGCAAGCGACCGGCCGCGATGCGCGAAAACGCAAGCAGTATCTCTACCATGAGCGTTGGCAACGTATCTCGAACCTGGCCAAGTTCGCTCGCATGGAGCAGTTCGCCAAGCTGCTCCCCAAACTCCGCGGCAAGATTGCCATGCAAGTGGCCAGCAAGGAGCTCACGCGAGAAAGCGTGCTGGCTAGCATGGTGGCCCTTTTGGATCTCACCGGCATTCGCGTCGGCAACGAAGAGTACGCCGTCGAGAATGGCTCGTACGGCCTCACGACCCTGCGAGACCGCCATGTGACGCGGACCGCCGCGGGCCTTGAGCTTCGCTTCCGCGCCAAGGGCGGCGTCCGCCGCATCGCATTGATCGAAGACAAAGCCCTCGCCCGCTTCATCGAGTCATGCGCAGCGATCAAGGGCAGCCGCCTGTTCCAATGCCTCGACGGCGACAACGTCGCCCGTCCGCTGCAATCGGTCGACGTTAACGAGTTCCTGCAAGAAGTCACCGGCGAGCCTGTCTCCGCGAAAGACTTTCGCACCTGGAAGGCGTCGGCCCAGGCGGCCGGTCAACTCTTCCGGGCCGGTCCGCAGGAGACGATGACCGCGCGCAAGCGCGTCGCGCGCGAGGTTGTCTGCGAAGCCGCTTCGCTGCTGAGCAACACGCCGACGGTCTGCCGCAATTACTACATCCACCCCGGGCTGCTTGAAAGTTACGAAGCTGGCACGTTCGCCGCGCGATTGTCCGGCTTCTCCACGCGCCGATTGAAGTGGCTTGCTCCGGACGAGCAAATCCTGGCGAGATTCCTTGCGCAATGGAAAACGAATCTTGATGGCTCGCAGTAGTGACCTTCGTTGCGGGACGGCTCGCATTGTCATGTGGTGGTAGTTGAGCGCTCCGCGACGGCGGCGGAATTGTAGATCGCCAGGGCCTGCGTCCTAAGGTGCTGAAGGTAGGCGTGGAGTCGGGTGACCGTGCTGGCGCCGGCGGCGAGTTGTTCGGGTTACATGGCGAAAAACGGCCGCGCGCGGCGAGAGGGTGCTTACTAGGCGTGACAAATTGCCACGTCTGTTTCTTCCGGATTAATTTTTTCGCAACTGATTCTTGCGGAGGGAGTCGACAGAAAGGCGGCCGATCGGGTACCTTATGGGCAGCCGCAAGTCGGCTTGCTAGTCGGGATTTGGAACTTGCACTTTGTGCAACTAGCTAATGATGGCCTGCTAATGCAGCTTGGGTGCGAACAACGTCGGCGAAGCGCTTAATCCCACTTCTTTTCGCTTCGCGACGACTGTCACCCCGACGCACGGGCAACTGCGAGTCGCCCGCGCTCATCTTGCTTCGCTTTTCGCTTCTGTGGCGAAGGGATCTTCGTGCTTCGACAGGCAACTTGGCATTACAGGGAGAGATTGAACATGGACGAGATATCAATTGACCGTAGCGTTTGGCGGGCGGGATTGCTCGCGGCCGTTCTGGCGTGGTCGCATCAGGCGGCGCTGGCGCTGCCGATGGCTTCGCCGATCGTGATCGACTTTGAAACGGAGGACGACTTCGTCACGCCGCTCATTCATGGCCAGTCGATCTACTCGACGGCGAGGCCGAACAATGCGTCGCCAAGCGTTCCGTTTGCTAGCGACACGGTGCTGGAATTCGGCAATCTGTTTAACATCAGCTCGACGATTATCGGCAGTGACGGGCACCTGGGCCCGGCGATTTTCGACAGCGACCCGGCCGACACCCCCTCCGGCCGCGACCCCGATCTGTTGGTCGGCCTGGGCAACGTGCTGATCCTGCAGCGCGATGAAGGCCCCAACACGCATCTCGATGCGACCTACGGGCTAGTCTTCAACAACCCCAACGACGAGGCGTCGTTTGAAGACCGCGGCAGCATCGTCTTCGATTTTCTCGTGCCGCTGTGCCGGCCGATGACATTGGATTTAATCGACGTCGACGAGAACGTCAACGTCGTGGTGGTGCTGATGGACAGCCTAGGGCGCGAGCGGACCTACCTCGTGCCGGCGAACTGGACGACCGACGTTACCGAGAACCCGGCTGGCTTCCACACGCTCAACCTGGAAACGCTGCTGCCGCAATCGGCGGCGCCGGGCGCGACGGGGCAGGCGGCGACGGCGTCGCAGAATCTGGGGTACGACGGCGGGCAGGTGACGCGACTGGAGGTGCAGTTCATCGGCAATTCGCCGTCTGGGGCGCTTGATAATTTGGTGTTCTCCATCGTGCCGGAACCGGCGACGCAATGGCTGGCGCTGCTGGCGGGGGTGGCCATCGCAATGCAGCAGCGTGGCGGCGTGAAGAGGGCGGGCTGGCGTCCATCGTTAAACGGTGGTTGATGCTTAAGATTCTTTACGACGATGGGCCGGTGCTCGTGGTCAACAAGCCTTCGGGGCTGCTGACGCAAGCTCCCGCCGGCATCGAAAGTCTTGAGACTCGCGTGAAGGAGTTTTTTCGGCGGCGCGAGGGGAAGTCGGACGACGCGAGCATTTACTTGGGGTTGCCGCATCGTTTGGACCGGCCGGTATCGGGCGCGATCGTCTTAGCGCGGCACGCGCGGGCGGCGCAGCGGCTGTCGGCGCAGTTTGAAGAGCGAACCGTAAGTAAGGCGTATTGGGCGTTCGTCGAAGGCGTGGTGACGCCGGCCGAGGGGACGTGGACCGACTTTCTGCACAAGCGCCACGGTATGGCGCAGGCGGAGGTGGTGGATGCATTGCACCCGGCGGCGAAACATGCCGTGCTGCACTACCGGGTGATGTGGCAAGGGATGCCGGGGGCGTGGCTGGAAATTGAGTTGGAGACGGGGCGGACGCATCAGATTCGCGTGCAAGCGGCGTCGCGCGGGCATGCGGTGGCGGGGGACTCGCAGTATGGGAGCGCCCTGACGTTCGGGGATGCGGCGCTGGCGCTTCGCGATCGGCCGATTGCGCTGCATGCGCGGCAGTTGGGGTTTCGGCACCCGATGCGGGACGAGTCGGTGGATGTGGTGGCGCCCCTACCGGAGAGTTGGGGGGCGTTGAGTTTGCCGCCGGAACTGCAGTGAGCGCGGCTAATCCCTCCCCTTTCTCCCTTCGAGGGAGGGGGATTTCGCTAGAAGCCTTGCCAGCCGTTTGATACTAGCCAGTGGCCTTGTCGAATAGCTCCCTTTTTCCACAACATGTCGTGGCTAGCACGAACAAGCTATTCACGACATGTTCGGATTGTGCGACAAGGCTCTAGCCAGTTGAAACTTCACGGCTGGGTCCACGGGTTCCACGTCACGTTCTTTGTCGACGGACGCGCGCGATAGTTAGGCCCACGATCAAGACCGCCACGAGCGCCCCAGTCGCCGGCTCGGGGACTAGCTGGCCGCTGCCGAGCATGAACGGCGACAGGCTGTTGGTGACGACGGTGATGGTGTTCGCGAACGGATCGCGGCTGATGACCGGCAGCGGGGACCAGCCGTTGTCGTAGTGCCAGATCAACAGCCCCGCCTCGTCGACGTTGGTGAGGCCCGCGTCGTCGTAGCCGAAGGTGAGGGTGAGGTCACCGGTAAAAGCGCCGGTGAACTCGATGTTCCAAATATGGGCCGGGTCGGTGGGGATGCCGAAGATGGGGCTGGTGGCGCCGAGGCCCGCTAGGACGCTGGCGTCGTCGCCCAACGGCGTCGGCAGGAATTCGGAGGTCAGAATGCCGTTGGTCGTCACGGTGCCGAAAGTCGCAGTGACGCCCCCTTCTACACCGGCTCCGCCAGCAAGCTCTGTTGGACCAGCGTCTGCTAGGACGGTTGTAGAATTCGGATCGCCAACGCGAAACAACGAGAGAAAGGGAACTTCTGGGCTCGTCGCGTTCCCGGCAATGCGAAATTGACTTCTAACGGCAATATTATTTGGCACCTGACTTGGAATAACATAGGTCCATCGTATTCCCGAAAATCTTCCCGGCAAAGTCGGATCAACAAATGATTGGGTGCCAAGAAAACCAGGTAACCCAACCCGGATCCCAAACGTTCCAGGGGAGTTTCCACCTAGACCTATAAGCTCGATCCGTGACGGTATCGAAGTCATTAGATTGACCGTGTCGAGTAATTCAAATTCCGGCCCTAATCCCCACTCGGTAACTGCACCTCCACTATTTAAACCCAGCCCCACGCCAAAAAAGACAGGACCGTTGGGCACGACTTCGACGTCGAAGTCGAAATCGGCGCTGAAGATGATCCTGTCACCACCCGAAATGACACGATCAGGTTGATCTTGTCCCCAAACAGTTTGCCCTGAACTGTTCTGGAACATGAATAGGCCAATCGGATCGGTGATCGTATAATTGACGAAGATATCGGCGGCTTGGCAAGGCAAGGCTCCAACGCCTAGCAAGAGCGAGAGCATGACGGCGTAGAAAGATTTTGAGGACTTCATGGGTTGTGTATCCTGTTGAAGGTGGCTTACTCGGTGAAATTGGGTGTCGGGGCGGCAACCTGTATCGATCGTCACTCATCGACGACGGCAATGGCAGCGGGACCGATGTTGGCGATCTCGATGCATTGCATGGTCTGTTGGAAACACGCGGCCATGCAGTGCGGGTCATGAGCGATTGACGCCTTGGCGATAAAGGAATGCAACCGTTCGGTTGGTACGCCCGGTGACGGCTTCGAACGCTCGACTGCGGACCAGTAAAGCATTCTCGATTTCTTCGCCACAAAGAGGGCGGTAATCTCATTGGGGCTGGGGTCGCAGAGCTTGATGGGTTCGCTGACCGTCAGAGAAATGCCCGCGCTGTTGGTCCCGCTCGCCAATCGGCGAAAGGCTATGTTGATCGCCGACAGACCATGCTCCGCGTCGAGATAAAAGACGGAGTCGATCCGTCCTTTTTTGGTTGACTGATGGCTGTAGACGGCAAGCGGCATGGCGCCCGCGGAGTTTGCCTGAATGTTGCAAACATGGACGAGCGATGACTTAACCGTGTTCCTGTAAACGTCAAAGCCGTAGAGTTCAAATTGATGGTTTTCGCCCCAAAGGACATAGCCGAGGCCATGCTCGCCAATGGCGATGCCATGCGGCTGTTTGCGGTTTGGCGGATTGGTTAGATGATCGATACCGAAGTTAAGCGAATAGTCTGAGTTGGCTCCAGCAACTAACGATCCTCGGTAGATCGTTCCGTTTCCGCTGTGGTCGCCCCAGAAGTAGGTAAGCTGACAGTTGTTGGCCCCGTTTCCAACCCATTGACGGTCAATGGCCAAATAATTGGGATATCGCAACTTGCTCTTGGTATCAGGCGACCAAACCAGTGGCGTCCCCGCATTGTCGTTCACCACGTTCCCAGTTGCACCGTCCAGCAACGCTACGAAAGCGTCGCGGCCCTCGTTCTCCGGGCCGACTCCACTGTTGCTGTACAGGAATAATCTCCGATTACCTTTCTTGCCATTAACAGGCGCCAACGATCGCGGCTGATGCGTTTTGGCAGATTGTCCCTTGGCACCGGCAGGGCACGTCTCCGGGAGTTTCGGTCCACCTGATTCCCACAAGTGTACTTCAGTTGGCGCTGCGACAGCCGTGCTACTGAAGCAAGGCGTAAATTTGTAGAAACCCTCCACGCCGGCGATGTAAATGGCTTTCCCCGGTTTCTCTTTCGGCGATACGGCGCAAGTCTGTGCGTGCGCACAATCAGCAAACCCATTCAGCAGAGAGACCGCCGCCACTAAGACTAACAAAAGCGGCCAGAAGCTACCGCGCGGAGAGCGGAGAGCGGAGAGCGGAACGACAACTAAACGTATGCAGCGGAGACTCCGCCGCACCGTTCGCGCGCCGACTGTATAAACCGACATTTGCCATGGGGTTGACTCTCAAACCGAACCCTACCCGGAATGCCGTCACTGTAACCCGCCGTTCCGCCATGTCAATAGTCTCGGTGCAAACCGCGTGTCGCCTGGAATGATCCAGCCCGTGGTCAGCA
>JBGSYU010000428.1:0-8014 GCA_041750715.1 Lacipirellula sp. | reverse complement strand
TACGTGGGATACGCGTTAAAGCAATCGCACGAGCACATCGGCGACTTGGAGGCGCGGACTCAATTGCTGGAATCCCGGAACGCAGTTGCGTGATCGACGGTTTGTTTGGTGACCCGCCGGGGCCGAGACGGCCCGACTCGCTCGTATTTTTTACTACCCCCTGCCTACTGCCCACTGCCCACTCGCTTCGCGCCCATGCCTTCCGAAGAAGAACTCTACCAGGAGCACATCCTCGACCATTACGAGGATCCGTTCCATCGCGGGCGCCTTCCCACGGCGACTCACGCACACGAAGATAAAAACCCGTTGTGCGGGGACGTGGTGCGGATGGAGCTGGAGATCGACGACGCGGGGAAGATCGGCAACGTGTTCTTCGACGGCCAGGGCTGCGTCATCAGCCAGGCGTCGGCGTCGATGCTCTCGGAAGAAATGTTCGGCAAAACGCTCGACGACGTGAAGGACTTTTCGGCGGAGGACATGCTCGATCTCTACGGCCCGCGGTTGACGCCCAATCGGCAGAAGTGCTGCTTGCTGAGCTGGAGAGTGCTGCAGTCGGCGGTCCATTCGCCAGTTAAAGATGAAGCGAATTGAACCACGACGGCACGACGGACACGACGGAAGAGAGAAAGAGGGAACACTAATCGGCGCTAATCCACGCTAATCAAGATTGGAGAAGATTAGCGCAGATTAGTGTTCCCAAAATGTATTTGCATTTCGTCGTGTCCGTCGTGCCGTCGTGGTTAGTTTTAATTAAATGGCAATTGTGCCTACCATCGCCGTCGATCGCTCGGTCTTGCTGCCGGAATCGCTGCGCAATGATTTTCCGATTCTGAGCGAGCACGTCGCCCATGGGCATCCGCTTGTGTTTCTGGATAACGCCGCCAGCACCCAGCGGCCGCGGCAGGTGATTGACGCGGTCAGCGGCGTGTACGAGCGGACCTACGCCAACGTCCACCGCGGGATTCACACGCTCAGCGAGCTTAGCACGGAGCAGTACGAAGAGGCCCGCCGGAGCGTGCAGCGACTTATCAACGCGGCGAGTTTCAATGAGGTGATTTTTACGCAGGGCGCCACTGGATCGATCAACACAGTCGCTCGCAGTTGGGGCGACGCGAATCTCAAAGCCGGCGACGAGGTGCTGCTCACGGTGATGGAGCATCACTCGAACCTCGTGCCGTGGCAGCAAGCGGCCATGCGGACCGGGGCCGTGCTAAAGCATGTGCCGCTCACGGGCGATGGCCGGCTCGACATGGAGGCGTTCGACCGGCTGCTAACCGATCGCACTAAAATGGTCGCGTTCGCCGCTGTTTCTAACACCCTCGGCACGATTAATCCGGTAGCGGAGATTATTGCGAAGGCGCATGCCGCCGGCGCGCTGGTGCTGGTCGATGCCGCGCAGAGCGTGCCGCACTTGCCGGTCGACGTGCAGGCGCTCGACATCGACTTTCTGGCGTTCAGCGGGCACAAAATGCTCGGCCCGTCGGGCGTCGGCGTACTCTTCGGCAAGGAAGCGCTGCTAGAGGCGATGCCGCCATTCCTCGGCGGCGGCAGCATGATTAACGAGGTGAAGCTCGACAGCTTCACGCCCGCGGCGCTGCCGGCGAAGTTCGAAGCCGGCACGCCGCCGATCGTGCCCGCCATCGGCCTGGGGGCGGCGATCGACTACTTGCAGTCGGTAGGCCTCGACGCGATTCATCGGCACGAGCTGGCGCTGACGCGGTACGCCTACGACGCGCTGTCGCAAATCGACGGCCTGCGAATTCTCGGCCCGGCGCCTCAGTTTCGCACCGGGCTGGTGAGCTTCGCCTTCGAGCGAATTCATGCCCACGAATTCGCCCAGGTTCTGAACGACCGGTTCGGCGTCGCCGTCCGCGCCGGCCACCACTGCACGCAGCCGCTGCACCACTTGCTGGGCATCACCGCCAGCACGCGGGCGAGTTTTTATCTGTACAACACGCCGGAAGAAGTCGACCTGCTCATCGACGGCGTGATCGCCGTGCAGCAGATGTTCGCTCCGAAGGGGCGGCGCCGGAAGCCGCGCTCGTAGCGGGCGCCTACCGCGGCTCGTCCGATTCGGGAAACGGGATATCGACGTTGACGCCGGGCAATGTCCTGCCCAGCAGTTCAATCTGCTTCGCAGACATCACTTGCTCGAAGCGAATTTGCTTGAGGTTCGGCAGCGTTGCCAACCGGGCGATCGCCTCGTCGTCGATCGGAGACGTTTCGATCCACATGCGTTCGATCGTCGCCATCGCCTGAATGTAGTTTAACAATGCGTCCGTGTGCTCGCACGAATAGACGCCGACATTTCGCAGAACGGGCAGCTTCTCGATCGCCGCAAAGCGCTCGTCCGAGAAATCGACGCTGGAGAAGATCAGCGACGTGGCTTTTTCCGCGGCTTCCGCATCGGCGACGATCATGACGAGCAACTCCGCGTCGTAGATCATGATCTCCTCGGCTGCGCCCGCTTTGATCGACGCGAGGTCGCTCGACCGCCGCTCGGCGGCTTGCCGGTGCTTCTCTTGCCGGCTCAGGCGAGCGCCGTAGTAAACCATGGCGGCCGCGACGCCGACCACCGCCACCGCGACGGCGACGGCTCCAGCGGCGCGTTTTCGCGTCGATCCTGTCGTGACGGCGGCATTTTGTTTGACCGGCTGGGGCATAAGGGAAAGTGGGTAGTGGCGCCCTTTGACAGTTTGTGGGAGGCGTCGCCGACGCCGATGACGCTTTACTTCGCGACGCGGCTGGGGTGGCAACGCGAAATCGGCGTCGGAGACGCCTCCCACAGCAAAACGGTATCGCTACCGAAAGTGCTGCTACGTTTCGGTGCGCCTGCTATATTACAGGCAAGTCCAGGTTTCGCGAAACTCAAAGGTGAACGCCATGCGAATGCCTAGCCCGTTTCCCTTCCCGCAGAGTCAATCTCGCGGCGCCGGCGGCGCACAATCCTTGTTCGGCCGCGGCGTCGGCCGCGGCGGCAGCGCGTTCAAGATGCGGCTGCTGATCGCGCTGGCTTTCGTCGCGTTCGCCGTGATCAGCTACTACGGCAAGCCGGGCGACGTGAACGAGGTGACCGGCGAGACCGAACGGGTGGCGCTCACCGAAGAGGCCGATGAAATTCAGCTTGGCCTGCAAGCGGCTAGTGAAATGGCCGACATGCACGGCGGGGCCACGCGCGACCGGCAGGCCCAGCAGCGCGTCAACACGGTGGGGCTGCGGTTGCTCGATGCGCTCGACGAGAGCCTTGCCGCGCAAAATCCGCCGCGCCGCAATCCTTATCGCGAGGCGTTTAAGTTCACGTTGCTAGCCGATCCGCAAACCGTCAACGCATTCGCTCTGCCCGGCGGGCCGGTGTTCATCACCGAAGGCTTGTACCGACGGTTTGAAACCGAGGGACAATTGGCGGGCGTACTGGGGCACGAGATCGGCCACATTCTCTCGCGGCACAGCAACAAACAAATGGCTCGGCAGGGGTTGTTCCAAGGCATCGCCGGCGCCATCGGCGTGCTGGGCGGCGACATGAACAGCGCCCAGATGGGGCAGATGGTCGGCGCCGTCTTGAGCACTCGCTACGGCCGAGACGCCGAACTGGAAAGCGACCGCTGGGGCGTAAAGCTAACCGCCGGGGCGGGCTACGACCCGCGGGCGATGGTCGGCGTGATGAAAATCCTCGACGAAGCCGGCGGCGGCGGCGGGCCGCCAGAGTTCTTAAGCACGCACCCTAAGCCGGCGAATCGAGTGGAATACATCGAACGCGTCATCGAAGATCAATTCCCCGACGGCGTCCCGGAGGGGTTGCGACCCTAATCTTAAGAAGATTGAACCACGACGACACGACGAGCACGACGAGCACGACGAAAATACAAATATTTTTGGAACACTAATCTGCACTAATGCAGAGAAGATGAGTGCAGATTAGTGTTCTCTCATCATTCCCCGTTCTTCCGTCGTGTTCGTCGTGTCGTCGTGGTTACTTTCCGGGGCGAGGCCCGCGACCAAATTTCATCCCAAGAAGGTTTCCTAACAGGATTCGACCGACGCTATGCGATCGCTGCCGATGTGCTTGTTGCTGTTCGTCGTCGCGGAGATGGCGACGCTCATCTTGCTGGGACGAACGCTCGGCGTCCTGCCGACGATTCTGCTGGTGCTGGGCGGCGGTATCGCGGGTGCGTGGGTGGCCCGGCGGCAGGGACTACGCACCGCGATGCGGGCCCGCAGCCAGATGGCGCAAGGCGTGCTACCCACCGCCGAGATGACCGATGGGCTGCTCATCGGCGTGGCGGCGGTGCTGCTGATGCTTCCCGGCGTGCTGACCGACATTCTGGGAGTGGCCCTGCTGATTCCGGCGACGCGGAAGCTGCTGAAGCGCACCGTAATCGCGCAGTTCACCCGGCGGTCGCCCTTGGGGCGGTTCACGCATGCCGCCGGGCATGACGCCAGTGCAAATGCGTCGCGACCGCGGGGGGATCAAATTATCGACGCGCGGGTGATTGAGACGCGCGTGGTGGAGGAGTAACTGCGCAACAATTAGCCCCCGGTCAGTGACCGGGGGCTAAATGGGACGCTCGAACTACTTGGCGGCGTCTTCCTTGGCTTCTTCTTTCACTTCCTCCACCGTCTGCTCGTCCTGTTGCGCTACCTCGCCGCCCGCGGGCAGCCGGCCCGTTTCGACTTTCGGCAGGTCGCCGGCGAGACCGTCCTTCATGAAGGCGACCAGGTCCGCCTTGTCCCGATCGGTCAGCTCCAGCTTCTTGATGTTCTTGTCGAGCCACTCGTTGGGGTGGCCGCCCTTGGCGTACCACTCGACGACTTCTTCTAGCGTCTTCTGCGAGCCGTCGTGCATATACGGCGGCGTCATGGCGACGCTGCGCACCGTGGGCGTCTTGAACGCGCCGCGGTCGGCCTCGACCTTCGTGACGACGAACCGGCCCAGGTCCGGCTCGGCCGCCTCCATGCCAACGCCCAGGTTGTGGTACTTTTCGTCCGTGAAGTTCGCGCCCAGGTGGCAGGCGGTGCAGCCGGCCTTGTCGCTGAAGAACAACTCGCCGCCGCGGCGGGCGCTGTCGCCGATCGGCATCTTTTCGGACGCCGCCTTAAGCGCCATGTAGTCGTCGTACAATTCGGGGTCGTCGGCCTTGAGCGCTGCGAGGGCTTCATCGTCTTCAATGTCCGCGGCGTAGGCCTCCTCGAAATTCTTGCGTTCCAGATGAACGTCCCAAGGCGTCGGGCCCGTGACGAGGGCGCGCTCGAAGCTGGCGATCGCTTTGGCGGTGTTTTCGATGTTCAAGCCGTCGTCGAAAATCTTGCCGAACTGCCGGACGTAGCCGGGAACTCCCTTGAGGCAGTCGACGCACGCATCGTGCGTATTGGACATCTCGATGGGGTTAGCGATCGGGCCTTTCGCTTGCTCTTCCAGCGTAGCCGCGCGGCCATCCCAAAACTGTACGTCGCTGAGGATGCGGTTGTAGGCCGTCGGCGAGTTGCGATTTCCCGTCTTGGAGCCGACGCCGACGCCGAACTGGGTTTCGTGAGCGTAGCCCAATTCCGGATCGTGGCAGCTTGCGCAGCTAATCGAGAAATCGTTCGACAGCCGCGGATCGAAATAAAGTTGCCGGCCCAGCTCGATCTTGGCCCGGGTGAGCGGATTGTTCTCGAGGCCCTTGATCTCGGCCTCGCCCGCCTTCAGGCCCAGCGGAAGTTCCGGCTTCAGTACCGTGTGGTTCTTGGAGTCGGCGAGGTACTTGTCGATGTCGTCGGTGGTGAGATCGCCCTCGCCGGGGATGCCGGCTGTGAGCGACGGATCGCCCAAGGTGACGGTCTCCTTATGAAGCACCTTGCTGATGTCCTGGCCGGTGATCTTGGCATTTTCCTCGGCGGCAAGTTTCGGCTCCACGCCGGCTTCTTGCACGAGGTCGGTCGAAACCGCTGCGGATGGAACCGCCCTGGCCGCGGCTTTTTCGCCGGCGGTCACCGGCGGCCGGGCGACCCCTTCGTCGATGCCCTTCGCGTCCGCTTGCGTCTTCGCTGCGCCCGGCGCCTTCGCGCCGACTGGCGGCGCGTCGCCCTTGCCGAGCAGATACTTGTTCGCCAAGAGCGCGATCGCCACCAGGATGATCACCACCACCAGAAATCTACCCATCGTCAATCATTCCTTAGAATCAGGTACTCGTAGATCAATGCCGCGGCGACGGCGCCCGCGATCGGCGCCGCCCAATAGCACCAGTGAAAGTCGAAAATGCGATCGGCCCCCTCGCCGCCCAGCAGCTTGTAAACGAGCGTCGGGCCGAAGGAGCGGGCCGGGTTCATCGAGGCGCCGGTAAGCTTGCCGCAGGCGAGGATGTCGAACGTGACGGTCAGTCCGATCGCGAAGGCGCCAATTTTCATGGCTTGGCCTCGCTCGTCGACGGCGGCGCCGTAGACGGCGGTCATGAGTAGGAAGGTGAGGACGAACTCGACCCCCAACAGCACGGCGACGGTGATGGGGGCGCCTTCATCGGCGGGGGAGACGCCGGGGAACGGAATGCCTAGTTTGGCCGAGGCGACCACCGCGGCCGGGAAGAAGCAGGCGCACGCCCACGCCGCGAGCGACGCGCCGGCAAGTTGCGACAGGATGTACTGCACCGCGCGGACCCCGGTGATGCGGCGGGTGGTGAGCAGCCCGACGGTGACGGCCGGATTGCAATGGGCGCCGCTGACGCCGCCAAAGATGCTGATCGCCACCGAGAGGGCCAGCCCGTGGGCCAGCGCGATGCCGATGATGCCGGCCCCGCTATCGACGCCTTTCTCATTGGAGAGGATGGAAGCGATGCCCGCAAAGCAAAGGAAAAATGTGCCGAGAGCCTCGGCCAGCATGACACGGGTTGTGCTCACTTGAAGTCCTTTCAGATAAGCCTGGGGGGAAATGACGAAGCACGAATGACGAATGACGAAGGGGAAGACGCAAGCGGTGCGACGGCGTTTACGGCTCCGGCATTCGTCATTCGGGTTTCGTCATTCGTCATTTGCATCCGGTTAGAGCTCAGACTTGAGCGCCGCCAGGGCCGCGTCGTAGTTCGGTTCGCTGGCGACTTCGGGAACGTACTCGGCGTGGACGACCTTGCCGTCCTTGTCGAGGACGAAGATCGCGCGGCTGAGGATTTTTAGCTCTTCGATCAGCGTGCCGTAGCTGGCGCCGAAGTTGCGGTCCTGGTAGTCGCTCGCGCAGCGGATGTTCTTGACGTTCTCCGCGCCGCAGAAGCGGTTCTGGGCGAACGGCAGGTCGAGGCTCACGGTGAGGGCGTTGATCTTGTCTCCCATCCCACCGAGCGACTCGTTGAACTTTTTGGTCTGCGTCTGGCACACTGGCGTATCGAGCGACGGCACGACGCTCAGGAGCGTCGGCTTGCCCTTCATGTCGGCCAGCGTGAGTTCTTTGAGGCCGCCTTCGAAATAATGGAGCTTGAAGTCCGGGGCCGACTGGCCCACTTTCACTTCGTTCCCCGCCAGCGTGAGCGGGGCGCCCTTAAACGTGACGGCGCCGGAACGGGACATGGCGAGAACCTTTCGTGCGAGGCAGTGCGGCTAATCGGCGACGAAGAATCGCCGTGGGGGAAGGTTGAATCAGCCCTAAGTATCGGGTTTTGAGGGCCGGCTGCAAGGGAGCAACCGAGCACGGCAAGGCCGAAGTCGCCCGAGCGCACCCGCGGTAGTCGTTTCGGAGGGCCCGGCGGTAGCAGTGGGCGACTAGCAGTTCACGTGGTCGAGTCGCGCCGAGACTCGAAGGCCAGTCTCGGAGAGACTGGCCCACGTGAAGAAGACGGGTGGCATGGCCACGGAGGTACACCGACGTGGCCGTGAAACTACCACATCGTTTCGGACCCCAACATGCCCACGCGGATGTGGGCACGGCACACGACTCCGACTATCGCCGGCGGCTCGGATCGTTGCTGGTGGTCCGGCCGGCCGTGCGCGTTTGCGGCCGCGCGGCAGTGGACCGCTTGTTGCCGGATCGAGACTTCTGAGCCACCTGCGCGCC
>JBGSYU010000427.1:0-1566 GCA_041750715.1 Lacipirellula sp. | reverse complement strand
ATGTCGACGTCGAGTTCCAACGCCTTTTGCGCCGCGGCGGTGTCGGTGGTGACGAACGGCGCCCCGGTGCCGCCGGCGAGGATCACGATGCGGCCCTTCTCGAGATGGCGCTTGGCCCGGCGGCGGATGAACGGCTCGGCGACGCCGTCCATTTTCAGAGTGCTCATCAGCCGCGTTTCGCAGCCGAGCGACTCCAGCGCGTCTTGCAGCGCCAGCCCGTTGATGACCGTGGCCAGCATGCCCATGTAGTGTGCGGTCGCCTCGTGAACGCCGGAGTTGCCGGCGATAAACTGGGCGCCGCGCAGAATATTGCCGCCGCCGATGACGATGGCGATTTCCACGCCCTGCTGTTTTGCACGGAAAACTTGCGCGGAGATATGCACGATTTCCTGCATGCTGATGCCGCGTTCGCCGGCAGGGGCGAAGCTTTCGCCCGAGAGCTTGAGGATGACCCGCTTGTACGGGCCGGCGTTGGTCGGTGTGGCAGCTTTTGGCATGGCGGCGGTTTTCATCTATGCACCGGTGTATAGGTTTGACCGGGGTTATTCTCTCGCAAAGGCGCAAAGGCGCAAAGGCGGACGCAAAGAAATACAATTTTTCTTCTTTGCGATTCCTTTGCGCCTTAGCGTCTTTGCGAGAAATCTGCTTTTTTGACCGACGGACCGACGGGCGTAAAAAAAGCCCCGACCAAGCTTGGTCGGGGCTGTTGAGCGTCCAATTCTTAGCTGGCGGTCGCCGGCTGTTCGCCTAGCTGCCAGCGGATGAAGCGTTTGAGCTTCATCCCGCCGGCGCCGGCGAGATTGCCCACCGTCTGCGTTTCGTCGCGGACGAACGGCTGCTCTTCCAGCACGTGCTCGGCGTAGAAGTTCCGCATCCGGCCTTCGATCATCTTCTCGATGATGTTCTCCGGCTTGCCCTCCTGCCGGGCACGCTCCTTTTGGATTTCTTTCTCCGCGGCGATCAGTGCGGGGTCGAGGGCGTCCTTCGTGGCCGCTTTTGGGTTCATGGCCGCGACGTGCAGGGCGACGTCCTTCGCCAGCTCGTCGTTGCCGCCTTCGACTTCCAGCAGCACGCCGATCTTCGCCATGTGGACGAAGCCGCCAGCCGGGGCGTCGATGCGCTCCATGCGGGAGAGGCGGAACACTTCGCGGATCTTGTTCTGCAACTCGTCGCGTTGATCTTCGAGCGTCATTCCCTTGCGGCTTGGCGAGGGTTGATCCCACAGCGCTTCGGATGTCTTGGCGCCGGGGCCGGTGGCGAGCTGCTTGGCCAGATCGGCGGCCAACTGGATGAACTCCGCGTTAGCGGCGACCTGGGGCGACTCGCATTGCAGCTCGATCATGGCGCCGACTTTGCCGCCGACGCTGGCGTACACGCCGATCCGCCCCTCTTCGGTGGTGCGATCGGTGCGTTTGCCCATGAACTTCTTGCCCTCTTCGCGAAGCTTCTGCTTGGCGGCTTCCATGTCGCCGCCAGCTTCGGCGAGGGCCTTTTTGCACTCCATCATCGGAAGCTGCGTTTCGTCGCGCAGCCGCTTCACCATTTCGGCGGTAATCTCGGGCATTG
>JBGSYU010000426.1:0-9566 GCA_041750715.1 Lacipirellula sp. | reverse complement strand
CCGCGGCCCGGTCCTCGCCGTTCGGCAAGAGCGCCCAGGAAGCGGCCGAATCCGCGCCGGGCGTGGGACTCGGGCTGGCGCTGTGCCGGCGGCTGGCGCGAGAACTAGGCGGGCGGCTAGAAATTGCCGCGAAGAATGGGCATATCGCGGGCGCTGCCGTGACGCTACGGCTGCCGATTGAACCGCGGCGGTAACGTCTCGTCCTCGTCGTGGCGGCAGGTCCGTGCTAAACTTAGTCGGCGGCCCGCGCCTTAGGACCGCCGACCTCCGGAGCTATGGTCATGTCCGCTCAGCCCAAACGATTGCTAACGCCAGAAGAGTATCTGGCGATCGAGCGCGACATCCAGCAGAAGCACGAATTCTTTCGCGGCGAGATGTTCGCGATGGGTGGGGCTACGCGCGAACACAATCTCATCAACGGCAACATCGCGGCTTCCCTGCACGCTCAGCTTGCCAATCGACCGTGCGAGATTTACCAGAATGACATGCGGGTAAAGGTTTCGGCGACGGGTCTGTATGTCTACCCCGACATCGTTGTTACCTGCCAAAAGCCGCAGTTCGAAGACAAGGTTCTCGACACCTTGCTCAATCCCCAGATCATCATCGAGGTCGTCTCCGATTCGACGGAGACTTATGACCGAACCAAGAAATACAAGCACTATCAGCAGATCGAATCGTTGAAGGAATACGTCCTAGTGACGCAAAAATGGGCGCACGTCGATCGTTTCACCGCCGGCGAAGACGGTCGCTGGACGTTGGACAGCGAGGATGGTTTGGAGGGCGCGATCGAGCTTACGATCATCGACTGCCGATTAAAACTCGCCGACGTCTACGCCAAGGTCGAACTGCCGTCGATTGAAGAAGTCAATCGTGCGGCGGGTATCTACGGGCCGGACTCGCCTTCGTAGGCCGCCCCGCGCGAGCCTGCCGAACCGCGGTAGTGTCCGCATTCGTATCGCGATATGATGGCGCGTCTTACGCGCGCCCGGCACTTGTGGCTGCGGGCGCCGGGGTCGGGAGGACCCGGCTCGCTGAAATTGTTTGTTGCTTGTTGCCTGTGCTTTTGCCATGAAAACTGACGAACTCCGCGAAAAGTATCTCGAATTTTTTGAGTCCAAGGGGCACCGTCGCGTAGTGAGCGACGTGCTCGTGCCCACCTGGGATCCCAGCGTGCTGTTCACGCCCGCCGGAATGAACCAGTTCAAGGATCACTTCCTCGGAAAGGTGAAGCTCGAATTCACGAAGGCCACAAGCTGCCAGAAGTGCCTGCGGACCGGTGACATTGAAAACGTCGGCCGCACCGCCTACCACCACACGTTTTTCGAGATGCTGGGCAACTTCAGTTTCGGCGATTACTTCAAGCGAGACGCCATCAACTGGGCGTGGGAGTTTCTCACCGACAAGAAATGGCTGGCGATCGACCCGGCGCGGCTCACCGTCACCGTCTACAAGGACGACGACGAGGCGGCGGGCATTTGGGCCAAGGACGTGGGATTGAAGGTCGATCGGATCGAGCGCTGCGACGAAGACGAAAACTTCTGGCCGGCCAGCGCACCCAGCCAGGGCCCCGACGGCGTGTGCGGCCCATGCAGCGAGATCTACTTCCATCCCGATCGGGGCAAGAGCGTCGAGATTTGGAATCTCGTCTTCACGCAGTTCAATCGCGTGGGCGATCCGCCGAATAACCTGCGGCCGCTGCCGAGCAAAAACATCGACACCGGCATGGGCCTGGAGCGAACCGCCGCAACGCTGCAAGGCGTGCCGACGAACTACCACATCGACATCCTCTTCCCGATCGTCCAAGCCGCCGCTGAAGTGTGCGGCGTAAAGTACGAGCTCGATACTGGAAGCGGACGCCGCTGCCGGCGAATCACGGATCACGTCCGCGCTTGCACCTTCGCCGTACACGAAAACGTGTACCCCGGCGCCAACAAGGAAAAGTACGTCGTCAAGCGGCTGCTGCGCCGTGCCGTGCTCGACGGACACCAGTTGGGCCTGCGGGAGCCGTTTCTTCACAAGCTCGTGCCCGCGGTGGTCGCGGCGATGAAAACGCCGTACCCAGAACTGGCTGAAACGGCCAAGCGGGTCGCCGGCGTCATCGAAAAAGAAGAAGCCAACTTCTTCGGCACGATCGACGCAGGCCTCAACCGCATCGAGCGAGCGTTCGACGACATGCGTAAGGACAACCGCACCCGCGTCGAAGGCAGCGTCGCCGCAGAGCTGTATCAAACCTATGGCGTGCCCCCCGAACTGTTCGAGTCGCTGGCCGCGGAGCACAACCTGGCGTTCGATTGGGACGGCTACGCCCGCGCGATGGAGCAGCACGGCGAAGCCTCGGGCAAGGTGCAGCACACGGTCATGGGCGCCAAAGGCCCGGTCGACTCGCTCAAGCATGCGCTGCATTCGACGGAATTCCTCGGCTACGAAGCGACTGAGTCCGACGCCGTGGTGAAGGGCGTCATCACGGGCAAGTCGCCGCACGATCACTTGGTCGACAAGACCGACGAAATCGGCCATGCCGCCCCCATTCGCGTGGTGCTCGATCGCACCCCGTTCTACGGCGAAAGCGGCGGGCAGGTCGGCGATACGGGGAGGCTCACCGGCGACGGCTGCGAATTCGACGTGGTCGATACGCAAAAAGACGGCGCCCTGGTGATTCATATCGGCCACCTCCGCAAGGGGACTCTCCGCGAGGGAGCGAAAGTTCGCGCGATGGTCGATGCGGAGCGTCGCGATGCGATCCGTCGCGCTCACTCGGCGACGCACATCCTGCATTTCGCGCTGCAAAAAAACCTCGGCTCGCACGCCCAGCAGCAAGGCTCGAAAGTCACCGACGACGAGTTGCGGTTTGACTTCACAAACCTCAGCCCCGTCGAGAGCTCGCAACTCGCAGCGATCGTCCACGACGTCGATGAGCGAGTCGCCGCGGCCGAGCCGATCGCGTGGCAAACGCTTCCGCTGGCCGACGCCCGCAAAGAGGGCGCGATGATGCTGTTCGGCGAGAAATACCCCGACCCCGTGCGGATGGTTTCGATGGGCCAGTTCAGCAAGGAGTTGTGCGGCGGCGTTCACCTCGACAACACTCAAGAGGTCGGAGCGTTCGAAATCTTCAGCGAAGAGGGCGTGTCCGCCGGCACGCGGCGCATCATCGCCCTCACCGGCCAGAAGGCGACCGACTACCGCGCTAAAATCAAGGCTCAGGCCGAACTCGCCGCTTCGCGGCTTAGCGTCTCCCCCCGCGACCTGCCGCACGCGGTAGAGGCCCTCATCGAAAAACGTCGCGAGCTAAAGCGGGCCTTCGAAGCGGGGGTGAAGCCGAACCTCGCCGCCGCCCAAGCCCAAGTGAAAAAGGTCGCCGGCGAAACGGCCGAGTCGATGAAGTCGGCGCTGGCCGAGGCGGCGCGCCGGATGTCGGTCGGCCTGCTGGGCGTCGCCGAGCGTATCGAACAGGTGGCCGCGGAAGTCGAATCGCTCGGCCAGCGGCTGGCCCAACGCGAGGCCGCCGGACCGCTGTCGGCCGACTCCCTCATGGAAACGGCGACGACGCACGGCGGCGTCACCGTCATCGTCGCCGACGTTCCCGGCGTCGAACCGAATCTCATGCGGCAGCTTATCGACCAGATCCGTCAGAAGGCCCCGCTGTCGGCCGTGTTGCTGGCAACCCGCCAGGGGGATGACAAGGTCACCCTCGTGGCGGGCGTCTCCAAGAAGCTGCAAGAACGTGGCGTGAGCGCCGGCAAGTGGATCGGCCCCGTCGCAAAAGCCGTCGGCGGCGGCGGCGGCGGCCGGCCCGATCTGGCTCAGGCCGGCGGCAAGGAGCCCGCGAAGCTTCCCGAAGCGCTAATGGTGGCCGAGAAGACGATCGCCGAGATGCTCGGCGCCTAACCTCGATGCTAGCACCACGTGGACGAATCTCTCCGAGATTCGAACAATGCGGACTCTGCCCAGTCTAATGATCCCATCTTTGTGAGGCCAAGGATTGCCGGTCTCGGAGAGACCGGCCCACATGACGTTCATCCGCCGCAATTGTTAGAGTTTCGTAAGTTCGCTTGTCGCAACATTCCGGTCATCCTAAGATGCAACGTTGACGAGAGAGCGCTGGTCTCTCGCTTTTCTATCGCGAATTAGGAACGCGATTTCATTCACCCTGGCGAGGAGGCGGCAGTTCCAGGAGGAACGACCTCGCATAGAAAGTTGATTGTCATGGCCGACATCGTTGAGGATTGGGGCGTGGAAATCGACCGCGGCCCCGACTGGTTGTTCCTGCGCCTACGCCCCGGCAAGCTGGGGCCGGACGGAGTGGCCGACATGCTATGGTCCTTGGCCGATCAGCACTTCGTTTACCGGCTCGTGCTGGAAATGAACGACGTCGAGGTGCTGCCCAGCCGTCTCATGGGTCAGTTGGTCGTCTTGCAAAATCGCGTGCTGCAACGCGACGGAGCGCTGCGGCTCTGCGGGCTTTCCGACGATTGCGCCGAGACGCTGCACTTCTGCCGGCTCGATCAGGCGTTGCCGAATTACGACTGCCGCGAAGATGCCGTCAAGGGCAAGCGCCGGCAGCGGGCGACCTGCATAAATTGAGAGCTTGCGAGCGCAAGCAGCCGCGGTCTAACAGACCGCCGGAGGAGCGCCACAGCGCTCAGCCGATGGCTACTTCGTTCGCCGCTTCACCGGCGAGCTGTTAGCTCGCGGCTACCGGAAGACGTTAGCCGACCGCTTTGCGCAAGTCCCGCAGCAGTTTCAGCGTCGGCTTCGCCTTCCCACTGGCGTCGAACAGCCCCCCATGCGGGAATTCGTGCGGCTCGCTATCGACAAGCTGGTTCCATAGCAGCACCTGAACGCTCGTTCTCGCCAGCAGCAGCGGCGCCACCGACGCCGCCCACGCCGCTTGAGAATTCTCCGCCGGATCGCCCGTCGGCTTAATTAGCTCGGCGCGAATGGTACGAGCCGCTTTCGGATCTTCCTCATTGCTGTCCGCGGCGGTGAGAAACATCATCAGCGGCAGGCCCAGTTGGCTCCACTGGTCGACGAGTTTGCCGTACTCAAACGCCGGACGGTGCGAGCTTCCCCGCGGCCAATAGCCGGCGTTGATCTCCAGCCCGAAGCCGGAGATGCCCAGATCGGCCCGCAGCAGAGCGTCGGCGTAGTGCAGCGGCGCCAAATCGTGCTCTTGGTCCACCAGGTACTCGCCCCACGGTTGATCGAACGAGACGACCGTCGGCGTGCGGGGGTCAATCTTACGAACCACTTGCACCGCTTGCGCCACGAGGTTGAGCCGACTCTCTTCATTGAGCGACAGCAGTTGGCCGTTGTTCACTCGCGAGGCCACATGCCACAGATGCACGCGGCCCGCATAACGCGAGACGACGGCCCGTACATGGTCCAGCAATAGCCGCGTAAGGTTGTCGTCGTCGCCTTCCCACAGATACATCCAGTCGGGAACGCCGCGGTCGTCGAGCCGCAACAGCGGCCCGGCCGCGACCTTGATGCCCGCGGTTTGGCACCAGCCGAGCTGCTCGTCGGTGGGCTTCCAATCGCGTCGGCCTTCGCGAGTTTCGATGGCCCGCCAACTCACCGGAAGCTGCACGATATTGCAGGCGTCGAGCAGCTTGCGGCGAATGGCCACCGGCGGCGTCTGCGGCCCCAGCGACACGCCCATGAGCGTAGAAACCGGCGTCTGCCGCTGCCGAGCGTTGATCGACTGCTCGGCGTAGGCGCGCACCAATTCGTCCGAGACTTTAAGCGCCGCGGCGATCGCCTCATTCGCGGCGCCGGCGGCGGCCGCGACGTCGCCCTGCGACGTCGCCGCGCGAGAAAAGATAACGGTTGCCGCGTGGAGCCGCTCGCTCAGTTCCGGCGGCGTCTTCAGGCCCAGCCATTCCCAAATGAATAACCGCGAACGAAGCCGCTGGATGAGGCCGCGGGCGAGCTCGACGTCGAGCAGGTACGGCTTGTCGCGCTCCATGAGCGTGGTGGTGCCCAGGAGGTGCTGACCGTGGCCGTCGACCATCCACGGGACGTAGACGGCCCCCGAGTCGTCGACGCCCCGTTCGATGACCAGCGCCTCGCCAATCCACGTCGAGGAAGTCGACCAGGGGATGTCCTCGGAGCCAGCGACGTAGATGCGCTGGATGCCGCCCTCCGGGATGCGCTCGCGCCGATGCAGACGAAACCGCATCTGTCCCATGATCGAGCGCCTGTCTTCGGAGGGCTATCGGAAGTTTCGCGGAATCATCTAAGGCGCCGCGGAAGCCTTGATATTACCGCTGGGGAGGGTGAGTCACAAGCGCGCGGCGCGGCGTCTCTGCCGTGGGACGGGGGCTTACGATATACTCAGCGTCATGGCTCCACCCGTCGTCGAAACGCATCTCCCCGGCCTTCCCTGCACGCGCGGCAAGGTCCGTGACGTCTACGACCTGGGCGACCGCCTGCTGCTGGTCAGCACCGATCGAATCAGCGCGTTCGACTGGGTGCTGCCCACTCCCATCCCGGACAAAGGCCGCGTGCTGACCCAGGTGAGCAACTACTGGTTCGGCAAGCTCGATGTGCCGCATCACTTGCTAGAAACAGACGTGGCCGAGATGGGTCTGCCGGCGGGCATCGACTTAGAGCCGCTCGCCGGGCGAACCGTGCTCGTCCGTAAGACCGAGGTCGTGCCGGTCGAATGCGTGGTGCGGGCCTATCTCGCGGGCTCGGCGTGGAGCGAATATTGCCAGCACGGCGGCGTCGCCGGCATCTCGATGGCGACGGGTCTAGGTGAGTCGGAGCGCCTGCCGGCGCCGCTGTTCACGCCGGCGACTAAGGCGCCCCACGGCGCCCACGACGAAAACATTACCTTCGCCGAAATGCAGGCCTTGGTCGGCGCCGAACTGGCCGAGCAATTGCGGCAGCGGAGTATGGACGTATATTCCGTGGGCGCTCGGCATTCGGCGGAGGTGGGCATCATCCTGGCCGACACCAAGTTCGAATTCGGCATGGTTGGCGGCGAGTTGCTATTAATCGACGAGGTAATGACGCCCGACAGCTCCCGCTTTTGGCCGGCAGACGGTTACAAGCCGGGCGGCCCGCAGCCTTCGTTCGATAAGCAATTCGTCCGCGACTGGCTGAGCCGCAGCGGCTGGGGCAAAAACAGCCCCCCGCCGGAACTGCCGCCCGACGTGGTGCAGCAGACGCGGGCGAAGTACATCGAGGCTTGCGAGCGGATCACGGGCGAGCCATTTCCGTGGAAGTGAGAAAGGCGTGGTCATCTCGACACGATTCGGCCGGGATGGCCGACATGGCCGCTCGCCTATCTCGCCCTATTTTGCCATTGTACAATGGGTGCTTGCTCGCCTTGCGGCTTGCGGGGGTTATTTCGTAGTCTTCCGCCGCCTTAGTCTGGCCGGCGCTGCGCCCACCGCTAACCCCCGGCCACTGGCCGGGGGCTAAGTGGGTTGCGCATCGAGCGTTCCCCCGTTCGACATTCCGCATTCAGCATTCCCCATTTTCCACCATGCTTCGTTACTGGACCGCCGGTGAATCGCACGGCAAAGCGCTAATCGCGCTGGTCGATGGCTTTCCCGCGGGCGTAACTATCGACGAAGCGCCGATCAATGTCGAGCTGCGCCGCAGGCAGGGCGGCTATGGCCGCGGCGGGCGGCAGCGAATTGAAACGGACACAGTCGACATCCGCTCCGGCATTTGGAAGGGCGTGACACTGGGCAGCCCCATCGCGCTGGAGGTGATCAATCGCGACTACAAGCTGGAAAGGCTCGACGACCTGCCCCGGCCTCGGCCAGGGCACGGCGATCTTACTGGCGCGGTCAAATACCTCGGCAGCATCCGCGGCGTGCTGGAGCGGGCTAGCGCCCGCGAGACGGCGGCTCGCGTGGCCGCCGGCGCGCTCTGCAAGCAGCTGCTCACGCACTTCGGCATCACCGTATTCGGCTTCGTGGCCGAAGTTGGCGGCGAAAAGATTGAACCGCAGGCCGGCACGCTCGCGGAGCTTCAAGCAATTCGCGACCAGAGCGAACTGTACGGACTGAATCTGCAGCGCGATCCGGCGATCAAGGAACTCATTGACCGCGCGGGCAAAGAAGGCGACACGCTGGGCGGCGTCGTCGAGGTGCAGGTTCACGGCGTGCCCTTCGGCCTGGGAACGCACGCCCAATGGGATCGCAAGCTCGACGGCCGGCTGGCGCAAGCGGTGATGGCCGTACAAGCGATCAAGGGCGTGGAAATTGGCCTCGGGTTCGAAGCGGCCCGGCGGCGCGGCTCGCAGGTGCATGACCCGATTCACTACGATGCGGCGAAAAAACAATCGCCCACGCTTGGGTACGAGCGTCCGACGAATAACGCCGGCGGCCTGGAAGCTGGGATGACCAACGGCCAGCCCATCATTATTCGCGCCGCGAAAAAGCCGATCAGCACGTTGCGAAAGCCGCTCGACTCGATCAATCTCGACACCAAGGAAGCGGAAGCTGCGAGCTACGAGCGGAGCGACGTATGTGCCATCTCCGCGGCAAGCGTGATCGTCGAGAACGTCGTGGCGTTCGAAATCGCGGCCGCCGTGATCGACAAATTCGGCGGCGACAGCCTCGCGGAAATGCAGGCGCGGCACAAGTTGTTTATGCAGATGGCAGCCGAACGATAGTGCGACTGAGCAACCAGCGAGCCGGGGCGTCCTCGCCCCCGGCGCCCTCATCACTTCAAAGAACGAACACGGATGTTCGCCCTCCACGAAACCACGCGCAAGCGAACCTGCCGCACGGCCTTCTTCGCCCTGTGCCTAGCGCCGACATTCGCAACGGCCGCGTGGATCGGCAGCCAACACGCTCCCGGTCGGAAGGGCCGATTGGCGCGCGAGTTGGGCGAAACGCTCGATGGACACGTCAAGCTAGCCGACTGGCGCCAACCGCGTCCGCGAGTCGTCCGCTGTAGCCACATGACGCTGAGCGACGCTTCGTCGGGCCGTTCGCTGGCAGAACTCGCATCGCTGGAACTGCGGGGCGGCGGGGGCAAGCGATTTCTCGAGGTCGAAAAACTGACGATCGACGGCACCCAGCGCGCGCGACTCGGAGAAAAGCTGCACGGCTGGCTGACGAAGCTGCCGCCGGAAGCGCATGAGGTGCATTGCGGCATGGTGACCATCAATCCCCAAAGCATCGAAGGCGGCGAGCAGTCCGACTATGTCGGGTTCGTATTGCACGATGTTCGCGGCCGCGTCGAGCGTGATGCGGCGGGTCGAGTCCGTGCTCAGATTGCAGCGAGAATCTCGACGAGCGCGGAGCAGACCGCGGCAGAGATTCGACTGACGCTGACGCCGTCGAAGGACGATAGCAGCGCGGCGCCGTCGGTGACGCTGGACACCCAGTCGGCGTCGATCCCCGCGTGGGTGCTGGCGGGATTTGTCCCCGGGTTTGGCAATCTTGGAGCAGACGCCCGATTTACCGGCGTCGTGCGATGGACGCTCGGCCGGCCGCAATCGCTTGGCTCCGCACAGGGTCGAGTGGACGCGGTCGACCTGGCAAGAATCCTTCCCCCGGGCTCGCCGCACCGGCTGCATGGACCCGCAGAAATCGAGCTCT
>JBGSYU010000425.1:0-1894 GCA_041750715.1 Lacipirellula sp. | reverse complement strand
CTTGATCCAGCGATCTTGCTTTTCGCCGATGATCGGATCGCCGCTCTTAAGCCAAGCAGAGGCCGTCTTCCACGCCTTCGACAATCGTTTCGTCCGCCACGTCGATCAGCTTCCGATAAATCAGCGTCGACACCTCACGCGCCTTGAACGGGCCAGACCAAAGTCGCGCCTGAAAGATATGTCGCAGCCGTACCGGGCCATCGTGAATCTCAATCGAAAAGCCCGGCAACTTGCCCTCCATATCCGCGCAAAATTTCGAGACGCCCTTGATAAGCGAGCCGATGACTTCGTCGGTTTCCTGGCTGTAGTATACGGTGACAAGATCATCGATACGTTCAGCGTAGAACGTATCGGGTTTGGCCAGAAATTCGATGCAATCGCCGTCGCGATCGTAGGTGGCCGTGGGCTTAAACTGGTCGGCCGGGCGGGCCAACAACGTCATCCGCCGGGCGAACTCCCTATTGGTCGTCACAGTCATCGGAGTCTTTCTCGGAATCGGTCTTGATGGTTCTGGGGTAAGTCAGCGTCGTCGGGGTCAGCCTTCTCCCATCTCCAATTGTAAGCCACGCCGTCCTCGTTGACGAATACAAGGTAAACCTGGCCGGGATAGGGTGACCTTTCCGACCCGTCAGGATGATAGGCCCGGCGCGGAATCCCACAATAGCAACGCCAACCGACTCCCTGGCGGTCCTCGTCTTCCTCATGCCGCAACCCCTCGAAAATTGCAGAGGGGTGCTGCAAAATTTGGGGGACGATGACGCCGCATTCTTTGGCGTGGGCCATGCTCCGCCGGGCGACCGCCTGCATGCGGTCGAACGATATCTGCACGGTTCCCATTTGGCCGCTGACCGGGTCGAGGGCTTCAACCGTCAGATAGTCACGGCGGGATCGTTTCGGGCCGGGCATAGTGCGTTTAAGTTAGAATATGCATTGGCGGCGAGCAATCCACCAGGTTTCTTGCGAATAAGTGCAGCGATGAAGTCAAAGCGAAAGACACCAACGATAAATGGAGGGAGCCAGCGTCGAATGAAATCCTTATTCGTAGCCCGGCGCCCCGCCTCACCCCATGAAGGGTGGCGCCCCATTGGGCGATTGGAGCGCAACGACCAACTGTATCGCTTCTGGTATACGGCCGGTGCGCGCAAGCCGGGCTTTCGTCCCTTCACGGGCATGAATTCATTGGACGAAATCTACGAATCGGAAGACTTGTTCCCCGTGTTCGCCAATCGGCTGCTGTCGGAGTCGCGGCCCGAGTACGAAGCGTATCTGTGCTGGAGCGGCTTTGAACCGGGGGCGACTCCCGATCCGATTGTTGTCCTGGGAGTGACGGAAGGCATTCGGCAAACGGATGCGGTCGAAGTCTTCCCCTGCCCCGAGCCGGACGCCGAAGGATGCTACTTCAATAAGTTTTTCCTGCACGGCATTCGCTGGATGGCGCCGGAAGTCGTGGAGCGAATCAACGGGCTGGCCGAGGGCGAGCTCTTGAAGTTCATGCCCGATTCGCAAAACGACTACGATCCGTGGGCCGTGGCCGTCCGGACGGCCGAGTCTCGAATGTTGCTGGGGTACGTGCCGCGTTACTTGGCGCAAGACGTTCACCAACTTGCGTGGGATTGCGACTCCGACATTATCGAACTGCACGTCGCGCGGGTGAACCGAGACGCGCCCTTACAAAATCGCGTACTCATTCGGATGCGCGCTTGCTGGCCGGCTGGTTTCGAGCCATGTTCGGGCGAAGACTTCGCACCGATTCCGGCTGGCGTGCCAGTGCGGTGTTAGAACTCTGCTAACGCGATGTTCGGGGAGCCGCAAGCGGCGCTGGCAGCGCAAGAAAAAACCCCTGTTTTGCAGGGGTTAGCGAGTAGCTGCGATGACCTGCAACTACCGGAAGTGG
>JBGSYU010000424.1:0-2971 GCA_041750715.1 Lacipirellula sp. | reverse complement strand
GCGTTTTCTTCGCTGCGGGTGCCGCGGCACTTGTTCAAGTTCCTGTATCGAACGCTGGCGGCGCATTGCCAGCAGTATGTGGAGACGGCGCCGGCGTGGAAGGTTGCGCCCAGTACGTTTGAGACGCAGCTAGCACTTTATCGGCGCGACCAGCAGGCGGTGGATCGCGGGTTGGGAGCGTAGGGGGGACTGGGGGCTTGGAACTTGGGGCTCAGTCGTCACAGGAGAACTGCAAAGTCCGGAAGCTGCTCCCTCTGAGGTACTCCGAAGAGTCCGGCTAGATTCTTCCGAGTACCTCAGAACGACCGTGCGCGCTGGACTTCGCAGTTCACCTGTCAGCAGTCACGCTCGCCTTGACCCTAGCTCTGCCATGTGGCAAACTCTCGCCCTCGGTTGATTCGCGGTCGGATTGCCGATCGCTGGCCCACGGATGGGAGTATTGCGATGCGCTCGATTTGGATGGTGGCGTTAGCCCTGGGCTTGATGGGTTCGGCGCTCGGTTGCGGCCAGTCAGAAACCCCGAAAGCCGTTGGCTCCGGTTCCGCGCCCATCACGGCCGATCAGGTAGCGACGTCGCCGGACGCGCCTACCGACCCGATCGCTCGCGTGGTTTACGACTTTCTCGACGCCGTTCGTCAGGGCGACACGGCCGTCGCGAGCGGACTTCTCACGCCGCTTGCCTTACAGCGCACCAGCGAGATGGATTTCGTGTTCGCTCCGCCTGGCAGCCCGACGGCCCGATTTGAGGTTGGAGCGGCAGAGATCGTCGAAAAGGAAACGAAGGCCGTGGTCGATTCGGTGTGGACCGATCTCGACGCCGATGGCAAACCGCAGAGCGAGCCGACGCTGTGGGCGTTGCGGTTCGCCAGCGGCCAGTGGCGGATTTCGGGAATGGCCGCCGAGATGGGTCCGAACCAGCCGCTGATGGTAATCGACTTTGAGAATCCCGAGACGATGGCTCCGCAGAAGCCCGTGGACCCTGCTCTAGTGGTCGGCTCGGCCGCCAGCGCGGCTGCGACTGAAGCATCCGCAGAGGTGGCTCGGAACCCGTTCGAGCAACCCGCTCAGCGATAATTGCCGTGTGGGCGACGTTGTGTCGCATTCGGGTCAAATCCACCTAAATAGTTCTCTTTTAAGCACTTAGGAATCGCACGCGGGCCTACCCGCAACTTCTTTAACGCCAAAAAGTTTGTGGCGTTTTTCGCTCTTTGGGGAAACCTCCTCCCGTAGCGGAATGCGGTGTGCTATGCTTGCACAACCGCAAGGTCACCGTAACCCTTCAGTTCATCGTGAACTACGCGGTTTGACCTGGCTACTTGACATAGGGTATGAGCGCGTTATTTTAGGCCACCCAGTTTAGCTGACGCTTAAATAACCTACAGTTACCCTAACTTAGGCGCCTGACATCTCCGGCCATCCCATTTGCAAAGGGCGGATGGCCTTAAGAGTCTACATAGAGCGTCGACCCAGCCGCGAACGACCGTCGAGGCGGCCATGGGACAGAGTGATTTTCGGCGGTCCGTTTAGCGTGCCTTTTTGTTTTACCTGTACTACGTGGGAGGAGTTCGAGATGAATCGTATCGTGTTGTCGACGGTTGCCATGCTGGTGGCCGTGGTTGGTTTTGCCATGGTGGGCGAAGAACAAGAAGCGACCGCCGGCCTGTTCGGCCGCAAGGGTTGCTGTGCACCGGCTTGCTGCGAGCCGGCCCACAATGATTGCTGCGAGCCTGTCTGCGGCGGCAAGAAGAAGTGCGGCGGCCTGTTCGCCCGCATGCGTGCCCGCAAGTGTCACAAGGCCGATTGCTGCGAGCCAGTAAGCTGCTGTGCTCCGGCCCCGACCTGCTGTGCTCCGGAGCCGAGCTGCGGTTGCGCTGCTGAGCCCTCGTGCGGTTGCGAAGCCGCCCCGGCCTGCGGTTGCGACAGCGGTTGTGGTTGCGAAGCCGCTGCCGCCCCGTGCGGTTGCGAAGGTGGCCAGATGATGGAAGGCGGCCAGGACCACGAAGGCCAGATGATGGAAGACGGCGAAGGCCAACCGGAGAAGGCTCCGGAAGCCCCCGCTCCCCCGGAAGCCCCCGCTGAGCCCACCACCTAAGGTGTTGCTTTAGCGGTTGCTAAGTTTAATTGACGAACCGAGCCCCGCCATGTGCGGGGCTCGGTTTTTTCGTGAGGTGAGTCGGTCGCTTCACAGAATATCTTTAGCCCTCGTGCTCCGCGAGAGGAGAGCCTGCTCGCGGAGTAAGCCGCTCCATCGAAAAAAACCCGCACCCGGAAATCCCTCCCTGAGCCCCTCCCTTCGAGGGAGGGGGGATGAAATCAGCCGCCTGCGTCGATCGTGGCGAGCATTTCCTGGCGGATGTGGTCGAGTCGCGCTTCGTCTTCAACCTTGCCGCCTCCGCGATTGGTCACGTAGAACACGTCGACGACTTGGTCGACATTCGAGCCAATCTTCGCGTGCCAGATCGTCAGCTCTAGCTCGTGAAGCTTGCGAGCTAACTGGTAAAGCAGTCCCGTGCGGTCGAACGTGAAGACCTCGACCACCGTCGCGGCGGCCGAATCGTGGTTGTTGATCCGAACTTTATTCGCAAGCGCGGTCAGCTTGAGAGAGGCCTCGGCGTGCTCGGCGCCCCAAATGCGGCGGAACTTTGGCCGTTGCTGGGAATCGACCGACGCGACCAGGTTCGCCGCGACCGCCGCTAACCGCGTGGCCGACGGCTCGCCCGACGAGTCGAGATCGAGCACGACGAATCGCAGGAAGAGCAGGTCGTCCGCCATGATCTGGGCGTCGGCGGCGAGGATTTGCAGGCCGTTGCTCGACAAGGCCCCGGCCATGCTGGAGAAGGCGCCGCGTCCCCGGCCGCGATCGACCGCCGCGGTGAACTCCACGGTCTTGGCCTCGCGGTTGTACTCGCCCCAGGCGGTGGCCCCCCGCGACGGCAGCTTGCGAATGCGCCGCAGTTCTTCGGCAATCTTG
>JBGSYU010000423.1:0-2608 GCA_041750715.1 Lacipirellula sp. | reverse complement strand
GATATTCGATGTAGTCGAACGCTTCGACGACGAGCTGCCGAGGCTCTTTTTCATGCGGGCGACATTGCAGCGCTTTGAGAGCGCACTGGCCAATGTCGATCCCCCATACGGCGCCACCCTTGGCCATACTAGAAACCTCTGTTCCGTACTGTGTTTTTCCAACGCGGCGGCTGTTCAATTCCACCGCGACTGCTTCCACGAACCACTCGATAAGCATCAACCAAGCCGCTTGCGGCTTAGCGTGACCCTGGAAAGCAGCGCCTCACTTCTCTAAGAGCAATCTATCGAAACGCGACGACCAAAGTCAAACGTCGAGCGGGTTTCTCGGCAAAACGCATAACTGACGGTGTGCGTTTCTCAACCGCGCCGCCTCGAACTCGGCACGCCTTCCCCCAACCCTTCTATTCTAGTAGACCGCTATCAGATGTATAGCTGCGAGACACCCCGCCAAACTGGTCCGGAACCCGGCAAAATGAACTCTCAACCGGCCCCAGTTGCAACGCCTCGCCCAGCCCCCGATAACAGAGGCGCCGACACGTCTCATTGTCCTCCGCTTTCCGCCCTCGACGTTCCGCTTTCCTCTCCATGATCGTCACCATCGACGGCCCCGCCGGGGCCGGTAAATCGAGTGCCGCCCGCCGCCTGGCCCGGCGCCTGGGCTTCCGTTTCCTCGACACGGGCGCCATGTACCGGGCCGTCGCCCTCGCCGGCCATCGGCGGCACGTCGTCTGGGGCGACGTGTCCGAACTGGCAAGCGTCGCGGCCGAGCTTTTTCTCGAACTTTCCGACGACCGCATCCTGATGAACGGCGAGGACGTCACTCAGGCGATCCGCACGCTCGAAATTACCACCCTCACCCAATACGCCGCCGACAACGACGCCGTTCGCCGCCGCCTGATCGACCAGCAACGGGCCTTCGCCCACGGCCGCGACGTGGTGACCGAAGGCCGCGACCAGGCGACCGTGGTTTTCCCGAACGCCCAGTGCAAAATCTTCCTAACCGCCGGCGAGGAAGAACGGGCCCGCCGCCGCTTCCAGGACCTCCAGGCCCGCGGCGAAGAAGTCGACTTCGCGGAGGTCCTCAAGAAACAACGCCTCCGCGACCAACGCGACGTGGACCGCGTCTTCGGTGGCCTAGCCAAGGCCAGCGACTCGATCGAAGTCCTCACCGACGGCTTATCGCCAGAGGAAGTCGTCGACCGCCTCGAGCAAATCGTCCGTCAGCGCCAACATTTAGCCCCCGGTCAGTGACCGGGGGCTAAGTGAAGCCGTCAATCCGCGCCATCTTCGCCAATGCCCCGATCCGCCGCATGGAGTACACTAACTTAGCAGGAGCATCCCATGACCCAGCGCATCTCCATCAACTCGGAAATTCATTTCGGCAAGCCTTGCGTCGCGGGCACCCGGATTCCCGTGCAAAACGTGCTCGAACTCGTCCGCGAGGGACTGGGATTCCCGGAAATCATCCAGGATTACTACCCCGATCTTCACGCCGACGACATCCGTGCCTGCGTGCAGCACGCAATCGACGTATTGGCGGTTGAAGAAATCCACCTGGCGCCATCGCCGTGAAGTTTGTGACAGCGGCCTTTGGCCCCGGAGGGGCCGAGTAATGTAGCCAGGGGCGCGAGCCCCTGGTTATCGGACAAATTGGGCCCGTAAGCCCCGGAGGGGCGACATGAATCGGTGTGACAAGTTGCGATCTATGTCGCCCCTCTGGGGCTTATGCTCGGGATGACGCGTTCAACCAGGGGCTCGCGCCCCTGGCTACACTACGTCGTCCCTGCCGGGACTCGCCGCCAACAGCGTAAGTCGTAGGCCGTTTTGCGACACCCTCGCCGCCGCTCAATCCTGCTCCCCGCAACAACTTACCCCAATTGTCCCCTTCCAGGGTCTTTGGTACGATTACGAGCTTATCCCCGCACCGTATCCCTGGGCGTCTTCGTCGACGCACCGCTGCGTGGAGGGCCTCTAACTTCTGGTAGTGGGGCACGCGCGTCGCTCGACCGCCCGTGCCTTCGCAATCGGTCCCCTAATTTTTCTTTATGGTTAACCGCAATCTGATTCGCGAGTTCGATGTTTCCGAGGAAGACTGGACTGCCGCCGTCGGCGAGATGGCCCCCGACGACGCCAGTTGGCTGGGCGGCCAGGACATCGACGTCAATCAAATCGTCGAAGGCAGAATCATTCGCATCGACGAGGAATTCGTCCTCGTCGACGTCGGCTATAAGAGCGAGGGCATGATCCCCCGCAACGAGTGGGAGCCCGAAGACCTCGACCAACCCGAAATCGGCCAGGTCATTCGCGTGCTGGTCGAAGACGTCGAAGACCAGCAAGGCTTCTTCGACGAGCGCGGCATGATCGTGCTCAGCAAGCGCAAGGCCGAGAAGATCGAAAAGTGGATGAAGGTCATGGAGACCGTCCACGAGGGGGACGTGGTCTCCGGCGCCGTCACCCGCAAGATCAAGGGCGGCCTGCTGGTCGACATCGGGGTGAACGTCTTCCTACCGGCCAGCCAGGTCGATATCCGCCGCCCGCACGACATCGGCGAATACATCGGCAAGACCATCGAGTGCATGGTGCTGAAGATCGACGAAGCCCGTCGCAA
>JBGSYU010000422.1:0-2734 GCA_041750715.1 Lacipirellula sp. | reverse complement strand
GCGAATTTCGGCGGTAGCGAGGCGCCGCAACTGGTGGTTGGCGCCGGGACGACGCTGGTTAACTGGGGCAGCGGCTCGCAGCCGTATTTGCCGACGACCACTGGGCAGCCGCTGCCGACCGTGCCGCCGGTGCAATCGTCGCCAGGAGTTCCGATTCAACGAAACCCCATCACGCCGCCGCCGTCGCTGCCGACGACTGGGCGAGCGCGGCTGGAACTTTCGGTGACGGGCGATCCGCAGGCGACCGTTGGCGGGCCGGCGCCGGTCCGCATTACTATCCGCAACGTGGGCGACGCGCCGGCGACGGGGATCGTGCTGAACGATAAGTACACGCCAGGGCTAGTGTTCCCCGCCAAGCCGCGATCGGAACAGATCGAACGGGCGCTTCCCGCGATACCGCCAGGGCAACCCTACGAAGAAGTGCTTGCCTTTGAAGTGACGAAAGCGGGCCGGCAGTGCCATACGGTGACGCTCAGCTATGCCGAGGGGTCGCCGGTTACTCAATCGCACTGCGTGAACGTCATCGACGCCGCGACGCGGCTTGAAGGCCAAATGACGGTTGACGTAACTGGCCCTGCCGAAGGCGTCGAGGGGCAGACGGCGACGTTCACGATTACGGTGAAGAATACGGGCCAAACCGCGCTGATGAATATTTTCACCGAGGAAGAATATCCGACGGCCACGCTGCAGCCGCAGCCGCGAGAACCGAACGTGCCGGTGGTGAGCGGCAGGATCGCGCGGCAGATTCCACGGCTGGAAGTCGGGCAGACGCGTACCTTCGAGGTGCCTTGCCTGCTCCTGCGGGCGACGCGGACGATCGTCGTCGTGCGGGCGCAAGCCGAGACCGACACGGCGCCGCGTAGGCCGATCGAAACTGCCGACGAACTGTCGATCGACGTCCGACAGGCGCAAAGTCAGCCGCCCGCAGGCGTCGGTCCCGCGCTTCCTGGCGGGGCGAATCCGCTGAGCGTCGTGGTTTCGTTCGCCACGCCGACGGTGTTCGTGGGCGCCCGTTCGACGGCGGAAGTGACGGTCACGAACAAGTCGAGCGCCCCGCAAAATCAGGTGACGCTGCGAGTGTTCTTTCCGCCGAACGTGACGCCCGACCCACTAGCCGTGCAGGGGCCGGTGGGAATGCCGGCGCCGCAGCTCGTGAACGACGCGCTCACCTTTCAGCCGCTGGCGGCGCTCGCCCCCGGAGAGACGGCGCGGTTCGTCATTCCGATAAGCCCAGTCCAGTCAGGAATCGTGCCGATCCTCGCACAGGCCGTAAGCTCAACGGTACGAGACGGCGTTAAGCACTCGGCGGACCTGGAAATCATCAGCAACCGGCGGTAGTGGCGGCCGCTGCGGTATCATGGGTGCATGCCGCGATTTGTGCTGCTCCGTCACGACTGCCCGCCGAGCTTTGGCAAGCCGAGCCATTGGGATTTGATGTTGGAGCGCGAGGGGGCGCTTTTGACGTGGAGTTTGGCGAAACTGCCGGCCGCTTGGGAGCGGCCGCTAAACGTGCGGGTTGGCGAGGGGTCGGCTGAGGATGAAGTGACGGCGATTCGTCTGGCCGATCATCGACTTGCTTATCTTGACTACGAAGGGGCCCTCAGCGGCGATCGCGGACAGGTGACTCGCGTTGACCGTGGCGAGTATACGGTCATCGACGAGTCGGCAGATTGGCTCCGCGTTCAGATTTCTGGCGCCGAGCTGCATGCCCGGATGCGACTGCCTATCGCCCGGGGGCCGACGGCGTCTGAGTCGCGACCGCCGGCGTAAGCGAGGGCCGAGGCGCCGTCCGGCCTGCGAGCAGGAGCTCGCCATCGCGTAGCTCCAACCGTTCCATTTGGCGCCGTTCCTCGTCGGTTGAAAGAGCGTCGGCCACCGAAACGAGCAATACCGGATCGTCCTCGATCTCGGTCCAGCGGACCGGGATCGCCAGTTTGACGGCGGCTTTAGAGACTTCGTCGACGACGCTAGACATGGGCAGCGGCAATCCGCCAAACCTCGCCCGCCGCAATCGCACCGCCGCCACGTCGTCGAACGCCATGAACGCGTCGCCCTCGACAGAGACGATCGCCGCGAACTGCCGACCCTGGTAGCGGTAACCAACCTGGCATCCCCCGGCCGTGAACGCGACCCGCGGATCGGTCACGCTAGGCGGCAGCAGGTCGGCGTGCTTTTCTTCGAGGATGACGGCGAGCCAGCCGTTGACCTCCTCGTCGGTGAAGACCGTTTGCCAACTTCCGGACGGCTTGGACTCTTCGCGAAGTTTGGTGACCCGATGCTCCAACCTCCGGCCAGCGGACTTAAGCTGCTGGGGATCGGCTTGCGTGGCGGCCGCATAAAAGGGTTGGACCACGTCCATGGCGTGCCGCAGATAAACCCATGCCACGCACGCCACCATCAGGAGTCCTGCCAGCGAAGCGCGAATGAATTTAAGGCGGCGTCGCATGGATTCCAGCGGGGGCGGGAAAGACTGGGAGGCGAGGCGAGGAATGGTAGAACCGCGAGGCGCCAGCGTCAATTGATGAGGCTGGCGGCTTGCGGCCAGAAGACGAGCAAATCGTTGCACCGTTTTTGGCCGCCAGCCGCGAGCCGCTGGCCGCCAGCCCCACGCCGAGTGCCGTTGACCCCCCGCCGGACTTCACTAAAATCTTTCCACTCTTGACCTTACTGCAATAATCCGCCTGGTCGTCCAACCTACCGGCGGCATTCGACGCGACATTCGTTCGCCGCCATG
>JBGSYU010000421.1:0-14446 GCA_041750715.1 Lacipirellula sp. | reverse complement strand
TTCCCTGGCCGGGCCACGCCCGACGCAAACTGCACCGCGAGCACGCCTTGCAGCCCCGGGCCCATCGACGCCCCAAAGCGGCTGGGCCGCCGTGGCTCCGGCGACTTGAGAATGTCCTTCGCCGCGGTTCGCATCAGGTCGCCCAGCGGCTCGCGCATTTTGCGGACGAATCGTTTGAGCTCTTCATCGGAGAGCACGAACATTGCATCGTCCCGCATTTCGCTCGCCCACTGGCGCACCGTGCCAACCCGCTCCTCGACCGACTCAATGCTCCGCAGCTCGAACTGCCTCGCCGGCGAGAGGCCGCGCAGCCACTGGTGATAGGCGAACATCGCCTGCTGCAACTCGCCGGCGTCGGGCGCCGCGGTGATCTGCTGGTGCAACTGCCGCAATCGCTCCCGCTCCTGGGATGGCAGCTCGCGGAAGCGATTGAACTTCGATCGCAGGTCGGTACGCTCGGCGGCGTCGAGGTTGCCGAGCCAATCGTTGCGCAGGTCCACTTGCATGACGGCGTGCATGCGGTCGACGTCGCGGGAGGGGTCTGTAGAACTTCCACCCAGAGAGTCCAACTGCGACCCCAGTTCCGTCCGCAGCAGCCGCAGGAAGTCGGGCCGGTCGATTTGCGAATAGACGTCGACGTTGTCGATCACCGGCAAATCGGTCAGCAGCATTCGCTCGGGATTCTGCCACGCCAGCCGAACGACGAGGAACCCCAGCGCCGCAGCGACGGCGGCGACCAGCCACGTCGCCAGCCGGCTGCGGCGACCTTGAATCGGCAGCACGGCCGTTTTCTCCTGAAGTTCGGCGCTAGCCGCCCGGACGGTCAGTTCCATCGTCGTGCGCGAGAATTTGTCGTCCACCACGGGCATCGGCAGTTCATCGAGCGCCTTCCACGCCCGCTCGACGCCTTGCAATTGCTGCCGGTACGATTCGTCGGAGGCCAGGAGCCGCTCGACGCGCGCACTCTCCTCGGAAGAAAGCTCGCCGTCCAAATAGGCGACGATTTCCTCGAGGCGCTGTTCGTTGGCGTTGGATGATTCAGGCATCTTTCGCAACTACATTAAGGCAACCACGACGGCACGACGGACACGACGAAAGGCCATTTAGGCGCTTATCCTTCGCGCCTTTGAGCGAGATCGTCTTCCAAGGGATGGCTCACGCCAAGGCGATAAGAAATACAACTATGCTGTTCTAATTTTTCTCCTCTTCGTCGTGTCCGTCGTGTCGTCGTGGTTCTATTTCTTTTCGAGCTGAAGATAGGGCTTCAATACGTCGCGCAGGTTGGATCGCGCCCGGGTCAGCAGCGACTTCACGGCCGACGGCGTCAGTTGCATCACCTCGGCGATTTCTTCGTAGCTGAGGTGCTCGAACTTATTGAGCAGCACGGCCTCGCGCTGCCGTTCGTTGAGCGCGGCGACCGCCACGTTGACCGCGTCGCGAAGTTCAAGCTTGTCGAGTTGTCGCGTGGGCATCAGCCCGCTCGCTGCGACGGCGGCGGCGTCCAACGAGTTCGCGCCGCTCTCGCCGAACTCGTTCGATGCCAGACTTACCTCACGTCGCCGCGACAGCGTTCGCTGGGCGTTCGACGCCACGTTGTGCGCGATCGTGAACAACCACGTCGAAAATTTCGATCCAGGGACGTACCGCTTTCTGGCGCGGTAGACCCGCAGGAACACGTCCTGCGCCAGATCCTCGGCCATGTCGCGATGACCTGTGATATGGGCGAGCAGCGAGACTACGCGATTCTGGTAACGCAGCATTAGTTCTTCAAACGCTTCGGCGTCGTCGCTACGGACGCGTAGCATCAGCCGCACGTCTGGATCGTGAGCCGTGTACTGCTCGGCGGTGGAATCGGTGATGGCCAAGATTGCGAGCGCCGGAGTCTGGGACGACCCGGCTCGCTCATTGAGCGAGACCGATGCCGCGTCGTCTACCCTAGCTGATGATACACCGCCCAGCGCAAAATGTTTCGCCGATCCCGATTACAGCAGGCTCTCCAGCAACAACCGAATCTTGCGCATTTCCGCTCGGTGGTCGTGGCCCTCCAGCGGCGGCATGTCGACCGTCAGTGCGCGGTTGTAGCCGGCTTTTTCCAATTGCCCGAGCAGTTTGCCGTAATCGACCTCGCCCTGCCCCACGCGCACATGCAGCGCGCTCTTGGTCGTATCCCGCAGGTGGACGTGAAAGACGTAGGGAATGACCTTGGAAAAGTCGCGGCCTTGGCGGGGGCCGGCGATGTAGTGACTGGGGTCGAGCGTAAGCCCCAACCCCTTCACGTTGTTGCAGAGCACCACCGCCGTGTCGGGGTCCTCGGTCATGCAGCCGATCTCGGTGCGCATGGCCACCTGACAGCCTTCGAGCGAGGCGATGCGAACCAGTTCGCGCAGCCGCTCGATTTCTTCGTTGAACGGCGTGCCCAGCTCCGCGGCCGGCGCCACCAGCGGCACCACCCGCAGGGACTTCGCCAATTTGCAGCAAGCTGTGAACTGCGCGTAGTAAACGTCCTTTGGGCCCGTGGGCTCGACAGTGAGCGCCGCGATCGTCATGCGATGCGTGTCGCGGAACGCTTCCTGCGCGCGCTCCAGGCTCTCGACGACCTGCGACGGTCGATACCACGCTTGCCCCTCCTCGCGGAGCGGCAGCTCGACGGCGTTGAATTCGAGGTCGACCAGCGTCGGCAGAACCTCGTCCTTGGGCAGGTCGGAAAAACAATCGGACGACGCGCAGACGAACACGCTGGCAACTCCTCATGGGGGGAAACTTTGCGAACTGCCGACAGAGCCGGGCAAGATATGCCGTACTGTAGCGGTTAAAGCGTCCGCGAGGCAATACATAGCCCGGCCATCCCAGGAGAACTGCAAATTCCGGAAGCTGCTCCCTCTGAGGTACTCCGAAGAGTCCGGCTAGATTCTTCGGAGTACCTCAGAATGACCGTGCGCGCGGGACTTTGCAGTTCTCCTGCCGGCCATCTCGCCTTGGCGAGTCGCCTTCGGAGACCTGGCCGGGAGTGGCGGCGGATTGCGAAGGGCACGAATCACGGCACGTTCGCCGAGCCAGGATGGCTCGGCTATATACTGCGTGTCGCGCGCCGTACAATGACTACTCCTTCCATTCGCGCCAGGAATTAAACGCCATGTCCACCATGCCCCCGCCAGCGACGCAAATCATCATGCAGCAGCCAACCGCCTTAGGTCGTTACGGCAAGCTACTGCTCGTGCTGCTAGGCATCGCGGTAATGGTCATTATCGGCCAGAGTGCTAGCTACCGCAGCTACTTCAGCCCCGCCGACGCCCCGAAAGAGAAATACCATTCGCTCAGCGAAACGGCGACCGACAAGATCGCCATTATTAAAGTCGAGGGCGCCATCCTCGACGCCGACGGCTTCGTCAAGAGCCAGATCGATCGGGTTCGGGAGGACGAGACCGTCAAGGCGGTCGTGCTTCGCATCGACTCGCCCGGCGGAACCGTCACGGCGAGCGACTTTCTCTATCACCACCTGCGCGACATGGTGAAGGACCGCGAGCTGCCGATCGTCGTGAGCATGGGCAGCATCTGCGCCAGCGGCGGCTACTACGTGGCGATGGCGGCGGGCGAGGGCGAAGACGTTATCTATGCCGAGCCGACGACCTGGACCGGCTCGATCGGCGTGGTGATTCCGCATTACGACATTTCGGGGCTGCTGGATAGCTGGAAGATCGAGGACGACTCGATCGCCAGTCACAGGTACAAACTGATGGGCAGTCCCACGCGGAAGTTGTCGCCCGAGGAAGAAGTGGAAGAGGACAAGCTGTTGCAAGAACTGGTCGACGAAAGCTTCGCGCGGTTCAAGCAGATCGTCCTAAGCGGCCGACCGAAACTGAAAGGCGACGAAGCGACGCTGGAGGAAGCGACGACGGGCCGCATCTTCACCGCGGACCAAGCGCTGAAGTTGAAGCTGATCGATAAAAAGGGCTTCCTCGATGCCGCCGTCAAACGGGCGGCAGAGCTGGCGGGGCGCAAGCCGTCGACCTTGAGGTGCGTGCAGTACGAGGAACCCGCAAGCTCGCTGTCGATGCTGCTGGGCGCGAAGAGCGGCGTCTTGCCATCGGGCAAGATCGACCTCTCCGCCATCCTCGACCTGACCGCCCCGCGGGCCTATTACCTCTGCACCTGGCTGCCGGCGATTCTTTCCAACAGCCGTTAATGAAAACTGAACCGCCAAGGACGCCAAAAACGCCAAGGGAAGATTTAACCACGAAACACACGAATCACGCGAAAGAAGTGAGCGAACTCATTCAGAACGTATTTCGTGTGTTTTGTGTGTTTCGTGGTCGATTTCCCGTCTTCCTTGGCGGTTAAGCCTTCTGCAATTTGGAAATGTTATCTCCACCAAATCCACACTTGCTCGACGCGATTGACGATTCCCTCGGCCGTTGGATGGCGGTGGGGCGTGTACCGAAGTATCGCGTTGTGCAAGTCCGGAAGTGGCTCTTCGAGAAGCGCGCCGGCGATTGGGACGCAATGACCGATCTGCCGATGTCGCTGCGGGGCGAGTTGGCGGAACGCTTTCAACTCTGGTCGACGGCGATCGCAAAACATACGCAGTCCGACGACGGCACGGAGAAGCTGCTGCTGAGCCTCGCCGACGGCGGACAAATCGAGTGCGTGCTGCTGCGCGACACGGTTCGCCGCACGATTTGCATCAGCACGCAGGTCGGTTGCGGCATGGGCTGCGTCTTTTGCGCCAGCGGCCTGGACGGCGTCGAGCGGAATCTCACGACCGGCGAGATCGTCGAGCAGATGCTGCTCCTTCAGCGGCTGTTGTCGCCGGAAGAGCGATTGAGCCACATCGTCGTCATGGGCATGGGCGAGCCGCTGGCGAACCTCGACCGCTTGCTGCCGGCCCTCGATCATGCCCATCGAGAGGACGGCCTGGGAATCAGCGCGCGGCGGATCACGATTTCCACCGTGGGGCTGCCGCCGGCGATCGATCGGCTCGCGCGACATGAGCAGAGCTACCGCCTGGCCATCTCCCTGCATGCCCCGAACGACGAGCTACGAAACCAGCTCGTGCCGGTGAACAAGAACATCGGCCTCGACGCCATCATGGCCGCGGCGGATCGATATTTCGACGTGTCAGGTCGGCGCCTCACGTTCGAATACGTGCTGCTCGCCGACATTAACGACGGCCCCGAGCATGCCCGGCAGCTTGCCCGATTGCTTGCTGGCCGCGCGGCGCTGCTCAATGTTATTCCGTACAACCCGGTCGCCGGACTGCCGTATGCCACGCCTACCGCCGAACGGCGTCAGGCGTTTCGCGCGATCCTGGAGCAGGGCGGCGTTCGCGTGAAGTTTCGCCATCGCAAAGGCGACCGCATCGACGCCGCCTGCGGGCAACTGCGGAGATCGCAGCACGAGCCATCGCTCGTTCAACTCGGTTGAACTCAGAGATCAACCGAGCCAATTCTCGATCTTCAGTCCCGAAATCCGTGAAAAATGTCTCGTGTTGTTGGTCGCGAGGCAGCAGCCATGCGATAGGGCTGTTGCGGCGATCAAAATATCCGCATGATCGAGCAACTCGCCCCGTCGCTTGAGACTTACGTAGACGTCCGAGGCGATTTCCACGATGTCTATGGTTAAAGGGACGACCTCGCTGCTTCGGCAGAATGCTATGAACTCATCGAGCTTTGCGGATGCCCCCTTAGCCTTCAATCCGCGAATGACTTCGTAGGCCGTGACGACCGAAAGACTCAGTTGAGGATGGTCTTCAAGATAGTCCTTCGCTCGATGAGTCACCTGTCGCTGCCGACGCATTATCATCGACAAGATGTCCGAATCGACAAGGACTTTCGGCGTCATGGACTTGGCTTGCGGCTGTCATTGAAGTTGGTCCGGTCCAAGACGATTCTCTCAATCTCTTGGATTTCTTCCTCGGAAAGGCCGTCATAGACTCGAGCAGCGAGTCTCAATGGCTCGGGTAAGTCGTCCGAGTCGCCTGTCGCTGGCGACCGAACAACCAACGTAACGAGTTGCCCGTTCGTTGCCAGCACCTGCTCCGGGCGCACAGGGCGAAAGGCGCCATCCTCGAAAATCGCATCGATTGTTTGAGTCATGGACCTACAGCGCCTCGATCAGTAGTCGACACCATCAGTTTAGCACGGCGCCATTCCGATAAGCCAGTGACATCCTGCGGCAGCAGGCGTCCTGAAAAAAACCGTCGGCCGCGGCTCGCCTACGAGCCGCGGCCGTGGTTCACTCGGTCGCCGGATTGGGGAGGGGCGAACTTCGCACGAGGGGGCGGTGTGGATGCCCAAACGCGCGCCGGCGACCGAGCAGGAGGGTTTGATACGCGGGGGCGAGGGCGATTCGACTCGCTCTGCTGGCCCGTCATCCTGAACGCAGTGAAGGATCTAGCACGACGCCACATTCTTCGCTTTGCTCAGAATGACAGCCCGCTGCTGCGAGCGAACGCTGCTAGCTCTTAGACGGATCGTCGTCGTCGTTTGTTCGCGGAGCGGTGCGGTTCTCTTGCAATTGTTCTTGCAGTTCCTGAATCCGCGCCTCCATTTCCTCCATGCGCTCCAGTAGGCGCTCGCTGGCTCGCTCGGTCCGTTTGCGGGCTGCCCGGGCTCGATCGCGGAGCGCTTCCCGATCAGCCTTGGCTCCCTCGGCGAGACCCCCGAGCTGGTCGGGGAGCATCTTCTGCAAGTCGCCCAGATCGAAATGCATGGCGCCCACGCCCCGTTGGTCGGGACGGGTGCCTTCGAGTAGTTGCTGGACGAAGGGGCGGATGTCCTCGGGGAGTTTTTCGATCGCCTCTTCGTCGTCGCTCTTGAGCGTCCAGGTCTCGTCGCCCTTTTTGACGGTGATCTCGGCGGGGCCTTCGTCCTGGCGGGCGACGCTAACGGACACGTCGGCGGGCATCTGGTTCAGGTTGAACGCCTGGCCCCCCAAGATCATGCGGGGGCCGAACACGCGCGGGCCTCCCTGGGCGCCGCCTTGCTGCTGGAACTGCCGCAGCAGCGCGTCAATGTCGCCCATCGGACCGCCAAGGTTCAGTCGGCCGTCTGCCGGCAAGCCAAGCTCGGCGTCCGCCGGCCGTTCTTTGGGAGTGACCGCGACCTTGGTTTCCTGGGCCAGACGGATAACTTTCAATTCGATGGGCTTCTTGGCGCCGTCCGCGACGACTTTCTGCAGCGCCGCCAAATCGTTGATCGGGTCGCCGTTGACGGCAATGATCACGTCGTGCTGCCGTAGACCGGCCTTCTGGGCGGGGCTTCCAGGAACCACATTCTCGACAAGCACGCCGACGTCGTCGGCCAGTTGCAACTGCGTCCTCAACGCGGCGCTGTTGATCGGAAGGCCCTGCAGGCCGATCCAGTATTTCGGCGCCGCGGCCGGTCGTGATTCGTCGACTTCGTTCCCGTTCGGCAGGCCGTCGCCACCCTGGTCGGGCGAGATTTCCACGATCCGGCCGCCGGCCGCGTCATCATCGGCTGCCAAAACTCGTGCCGATTGGCCAAAGAAGACGGCCATTGCCGTAAGGGCGACTAGCAGCGACGCCGCGCCGAGCCCTTTTCGAAGCAGATTTTTCATCGTTCGCTCTCCAATAACAGGAATGAAAAATGCGTAACAGGAGCCGAGCAGGCTCGCAAAGGGCATGGCGCCCTGTTATTTCAAACGGATCGCCGCCCGCGAGGGTTCGCGGCGATTTCAGTGTTTTTCCGAAAAAGCCAGTCGCCCGGCGGGTCGCCGTAACAGCCAGACCCACATGCCGATGGCCGCGACCAGCAGCAGCACGCTCACATTCTGCGAAATGCTGAGCCCGGTGCCGAACATCGACGGCTCGTCGACGCGGATCGTTTCTTCCAGATAGCGGGCGATCGGGTAGAGCGCGATCATCAGGGCGGTGACTTCGCCATCCCGGCGGCGAAAGGGGTAATACGACCACAACACCCAAGCGAGCAGCGCCGCGGTAATCGAGCTGTAAATTTGCGTCGGGTGAACAGGCCGGCTGCGAGGCGGAGAAGGGTTCGGCGGAATCTCAATCAACCGGCCGCTGGACGAGAGCAATTCCAATCGCCCGCCGTTTATGAAAGCGTTCCATAAATGCCACTCCGCAATTCTCAAGGGAAAACTGTTCAGCTCACTTGGATGCTCGCCTAGCTCTAACGGAAGCACGCGAATCCGTACGATGACGTCTCCGATCTGCAAGCCGGCGCGCTCGGCGGCGGATCCGTCGTCCACTCCCGTAATAACCAGCGCTAACTTGACATCGGACGACTCGGCGATATGAAACCCGTAGTGCTGCCCGGAAACGGCCTGCGCGTAATACTGGTCGGCGTACGGCGGGCTGACCGTCTGCGGACCGCTCTCTCTGGGAAAGGTGACGGCCCACGGCGCCGCCGTCTCGCCGCCGTAGCAGCATCCGTTCATCAAGCACCCGATACGCCCGAACGCGAGGCCGACGATCATGCTCGCCGCGATCATGTCGGCCATCGCCAGCCCAGGCAACTTTCTTCGCCGCACGTACCAAGTGAACGCGAGCATGGCGCCGATGAAGGCGCCGTAGACGACCAGCCCGCCCTCGGTGAAGCTGAGCGCGGCCTTGAGCGTCGACAGCCAGTCGGCCTGGCGAATTCGTTCGTGCCAGTATTCGACGACGTAGAACAGTCGCGCGCCGACGACGCCGCCGATGAACAAGGCGACGGCTAGCCCCATGATCTCTTCCGCGGGAATGCGTGCCTGCTGAGCGCGATAGATCGCCAGCAAGATGCCAGCGACGGATCCGATGAGCACCATCACGCCGTAACCGCGGATGGGCACGCCGTCGGAAAAGTAACGCGGGACGAACAGCGCGATCGCCGCGGCCACGACGAGAATGGTGGGGAGATGGGCACGCAGCGCCGCCTGCCATCCTGCGACACTCGCGGTCGACGCCAACCCCCAGGCGCCGAAGGCGAGCCACGCGAGCAGCAGCACGCCGAACCCGAAGATCGGGACGCCGTTAAAGCTGAGCGGGATGCGAAGCAATTCTGAGCACATGGGAGTATTATCCCCCTCCCTCGAAGGGAGGGGCTAGGGGAGGGATTGCCGAACGTGATTGCACTTCAATATTCGAATCGCCGCGAACCCCTCTCCCAACCTCTCCCCTCAGGGGAGAGGGGCCTTATGACCCGACGCACTGGTTATCAATGAGTCGCGTCGCCCCGACGCGGGCGGCAATGGCCACGACTGTCGGGCCGTCGATCGACGCAGTTTCCTCAATCGTCCCGTCTCGCACGATGGCGATGTATTCAACCCGAACGCCGCCGACGGCGCCGATGTGTGCTAGCATCTTCTGCCGGATTTTTTCGGCGCTCGTTTCACCCTCGGCAGCGGCTGTTTGGGCGAGGAGCAGGGCTTGGCGAAGCGCCACCGCCCGCCGCCGCTCGTCGGCGCTTAAATACGCATTGCGGGAGCTAAGCGCCAATCCGTCGGCGTCGCGCACGATGGGGCAGATGCAAACCTCAATCGGCAGGTTGAGGTCGTCGACCATCCGCCGGACGACCAGCGACTGTTGGTAATCTTTCTGCCCGAAATAGGCACGGTCCGCCGGCACGAGCTGAAACAGCTTGTGGACCACCGTGGCCACGCCGCGAAGGTGACCGGGCCTCGCAGCCCCTTCCCACGGCTGGGCCACGGCGCCGACGTCGATGAACGTATCGAACCCCGGCGGGTACATCTCGGCGGCGTCGGGCACGAACGCCAAATCGCAGCCGCGGCCGCGAAGCAGTTCGAGGTCTTGTTCGAGCGGTCGCGGATACTTGGAGAAATCCTCGCTGGGCCCGAACTGCGTTGGATTCACAAAGATGCTCACCACCACGAGATCGCACTGGGCGGCCGCCGCATCTACCAAGCTGAGGTGCCCCTCATGCAGCGCGCCCATCGTCGGCGCCAGTCCCACCGTGCGACCCGATTTGCGAGCGGCAAGGACCGCCGCCCGGATTTCATCTCCGCGATGGATAACGCTCAACGTTCGCATGGGCGCGGGTGGCATCGGCGGAATCCGCGGGAGTATTCAGTTTGAAAGCGCCGGCCAAACCGATTGAACCGCGGCGACAGCTTCGTCAATCGCATCGGGTGCAATCCACGCAACCGGACCGGTTGCCGGTAGATGCAGAATTCTACGCGATTGACGCGCGTCGGTGCCAGCGGAACCAGCGGAACCCGCGAAGTCGTCGATGGCCAGAAGCAACTTCGGCCGCTTCTCGTGGCTTCCGTCCGCCGTAGAAACCCACCGCGTCACGCTTGGCAGACCGCCTGCCAAGGTTGCACCGCTAACGACTGGCAGCATCAATCGCGCGGCGAGCTGCGAAACGAAGTGCTCGGCGATTTCCGCCTTCGCGGCAGCGACTGCAACCACCTCATCGCCCTGGTTCAAGTGCTGCAACAGTCCGCCGACAGTCCACTGGGCGTCAGGATGCACCATCCACCCAGCGATTTCGGCGGCCGGCTCGATCGCGAACCTGCGAAAAGCCATTCGTGAATGCGGAATCTGTAAGTCGGCCGTTTGAACCCGGATAGCGTCGTATAGCAGTAAATCGACGTCGAGCGATCTCGCCGCCCACCGCTCCTTCCTGGCGCGGCCAAGTTGCACTTCGATGCGGCGCAGCTCCGCAAGCACCTGCATGGGCCCGAGCGTCGTCGATAGCAGAGCAGCCGCGTTGAGAAACGGTCCCTGCCCCGCGGGCCCGCCGATGGGCGCCGTTTCGTGCCACCGGCTGCGGGCGACCAAACGCGTACCCGGTAGACTGGCCAGTTCCGCCGTCGCTTGCCGCAACTGCGCCGCACGGTCGCCCAGATTCGACCCGAGCGCAATCAGACAGTGAGCCATTGCGGCAACGTGACTTTTTTCGAGAGACGGCCCGCGAGCAATAGACGCCAGCGCAACGAAAACGGGGCTTGCGGTATCGTACCACGAGCCCCGTTCAGTTGCTCGGCGGCAAAAAAAGCTGGGGGGGACATCCGAGTTCGCGGACGTCATTAAAATGGGTCCGCCGACTGTCGATCCGGTCTGTCGTCGCCCCCCAACGGAAGATTGCGGTCGCCCGTTCCCACTGGGGGTGAACGACGACCGCAAGTCGTTAGAATCGCTCCTTGTGAATGTAAAAACCCTCGCAGCAAAACTTTGCGCTAACCCAAACGCAATGCGACAATTGCACCGAAAAGCCAAGCGCGCAGCAGTACCGACCTATGAAAATATTTCTAGCGCCGCAGTACGATCACCGCTGCGCCTCCAGGCGACGAAACCTTCTCTGCGACGCCGAACCTTCTCTGCGACGCCGACGAGCGCGACGCTGGCGCCAAACGCGCCTGAGGAGAGTCGCTGCAATCAACTTCCGATCCGAGCCATCGGACATTTTGCGAAGTTGTCGGCGTGTGTCAAGCAACATTTTTCGAATTGCGTGGAACCGACGCAAGCAGAAAACTTCTTAGCGATCGTCCGCGTACCTCGCGCGGGTAGTTGACAACTCCAACAAACGTTATCCGCACTTCTCTAAGACTCTTACCACAGAGCTCACAGAGAACACAGAGAAGGCTGCGGAAACACCGAACACCGAGCGCGTTGGCAAGTCCGCTGTCGTCCAAATTAAGAGAACCGTTCTTCAATCTTCTTCGTGTGCTCTGTGTTCTGTGCGGTTAAACTATTGATGCCTCGAGCACCTCAATAGGTCGCCGCATGAGCTCGCCAACCGCTTCCTTCAATCAGCTTCGCGTCGCGTCGTTCGAGAGTCGTCGCGCCGATGACGTCGCGCGGATGATTGAGCGTTTCGGCGGCGTGCCGCTGGTCAGCCCGTCGATGCGCGAAATTCCGGTCGGCGAGGATCGCTCGGTCGTCGACTTCGCTCATCGGCTCATCACGGGGCAGATCGAAGTGGTCATCCTGCTCACCGGCGTGGGAACGCGCGAAATGCTCGCCCGGGCGGAGCGGCACATCGAGCGGCAGCGATTCCTCAACGCCCTGGCCGACGTGAAAACTGTCGTTCGCGGACCGAAGCCGCTCGCCGTGCTCAAAGAAGTCGGCATCGCGCCGACGATCGTCGTTCCCGAACCGAACACCTGGCGCGAAATCCTGGCGGCGCTCGACGCACGGCTTCCCGTGACGAATCTCACCGTCGCCGTGCAAGAATACGGCGTGCCCAATGTGAGCCTGGTCGCCGGCCTCGAAGCCCGCGGCGCCATGGTCGAATCGTTCAAAGTCTATCGCTGGGATCTGCCGGAGGACGTAGGGCCGCTGCGAGCCAACGTCCAGCGACTGGCCGACGGCGAAATCGACGTCGCCCTGTTCACGTCGGCGCAGCAGGTGATTCATTTGCTCCAGGTTGCGCGGGAGATGGGACTTGAACCGCGCGTTCGCGATGCGCTGACTCGCATTGTGATCGCATCGGTCGGGACGACGACGTCCGACATGCTGCGCGACAACGAGTTGCCGGTGGATTTCGAGCCGTCGCATCCGAAACTCGGCCATCTCATCAGCGAAACGGCGGCGCAGGCGGGCGAGTTGCTTCAGCGCAAGCGCGCACGCCTGGCACCCGTTCGCATGCACAGCAAACAAGCCGATGCAATCGAATCGCCCGCGTGGCACGACAGTCCGTTCATGCGCGCGTGCCGACGCGACAGCGTTCCGTATACGCCCGTGTGGCTCATGCGGCAGGCCGGTCGCTACATGGCCGAGTACCGCGCGGTGCGCGAGAAGGTTTCGTTCTTAGAACTGTGCAAGAACCCGCAACTGTGCAGCGAGGTCATGTGTACCGCCGTCGAGCGGTTGGGCGTCGACGCGGCGATCATCTTCTCAGACCTGCTGCCAATCCTGGAGCCGATGGGGCTGGAACTGGAATTCACGACCGGCGACGGCCCGCAGATCCACAACCCCATCCGCGAGTCGGCCGACGTCGACCGAATTGTCGAGCTAGAAAGCACCGACTCGCTGCACTTCGTGTTCGAGACGGTCGCGCAAACGCGGCGCGACTTGCCGGCGCACATACCGCTGATCGGTTTCGCCGGCGCCCCGTTTACGCTCGCCAGTTACGCCATCGAGGGGGGCGGCAGCCGATCGTTCCTGCACACCAAGACGTTCATGTACCGCGAGCCGGGGGCGTGGCGAGAGCTGATGGAGCGGCTGGCCCGGTCGATCGCTCGCTATCTCAACGCCCAGATCGCGGCCGGCGCCCAGGCCGTGCAACTGTTCGATAGTTGGGTGGGATGCCTTTCGCCCGCCGATTACCGCCAGTACGTGCTGCCGTACGTACGAATGATCGCCGCCGACCTCACGCCCGGGGCGCCGCTCATTCACTTCGGCACGGGCAATCCGTCCCTGCTGCCGCTCATGGCCGAAGCTGGCGGCGACGTGATCGGCGTCGATTGGCGCGTCGACCTGGCCGACGCCTGGCGAACGGTCGGCTACGATCGCGCGGTGCAAGGCAACCTCGATCCTGTGGTGCTGCTCGGCGATCGCGAAACGATCTTCACGCAAGCCGGCGCAGTTCTAGATGCTGCGGCCGGCCGGCCGGGCCACATCTTCAATCTCGGCCACGGCGTGTTGCCGCAAACGCCGGTGGACAATGTGCGGGCTTTGGTCGATTTCGTACATGAACTCAGCGGGCGACAACTTTTCGGGCAACGTTGAAGCTCGCTGTGTGAAATCGCGAGGATATGGCGGCTTGCCGTCTCAGTCGATTTCCAAGGTTCGCTCGCGAAAGTTGATCGTAAGCTTCGTCTCCGCAAAAAAGTCGACGCCCAAGAGCCCGTCAATGCCGGCGCTGGGAGGCAAAGTGTGTCCTACCACCATGTGATTTTCTCGAGTTATCCCTAATGTTGCGATCCTACTGACGGCGATCCGTGGAACGAATTCCAACCCGCTGCCGGTCGTCATCTCCACGCGATCCTTTACCCATTCCAATTCATAGCCGGAGGCTGTGAGTACGCTGGCGTTAATGAGCGTACGAGTCGCGCCAGTGTCGAGCGCCAACCGTACGATGGCTACACCTGTCGGGCCATGAAGTTCGACGCCGACGACGATCAATCCGCCCCGGGATTGATAGGAGTAACTCATAGAACGATTACGGCGTTCTCCGGTATTTCGCCTGTGTAAAGAATGGCGAATCGCCTTGGCCGTAGTTCTACTGCGCGACGGTAGACTTCATCGCGATCCTTGCTGTGCGCAATCACCTGACCGCTCATGACGTCGTGTGATTCGTCGGTCTCGGGTTGATCCAAAAGCACCCACTCCGAGTCATATCGGTCATTGATTTCGGCGATTGTGAGGTAAGCGTTCATCGTGTTCGAGCACCGCGTTCGGACTTTGCAGAGAGCACTCATTCTACCATGTTTGCGGCGGCGCAGCAAAATTATCCCGTACGCGCCTCTTCAATCGCCGGCGGGTCGGCGGCGTTGATCACATCGATAAGTTGTCGCAGCCGCCCGT